>JBHIBY010000032.1:0-30342 GCA_046759305.1 Anaerolineales bacterium | reverse complement strand
TCAAAGCCAAGTACCTCCAGCCAATGGCTCCATGGTTGAGATGGAATCCCCTCAAGACACATCGGCCCGACTTCAGGCGAAGTCGGGCCGATTTAATGGCGCGAGCTTACCGTTAGGCGTCTGCGGCGCTTACCCGGTAGGCCTGCCCAAAGAGATGCCCCTGGACAGCAGCTGCGTAAGCCGCGGTTAGGAACACTCCTACTATGCAAAGAATAACGCCCAGCGAGGCGGCAAATCCCGCTACGAGATATCCGAGCAATACGATCAGATAAGCACTCGGGGAGCGGCTGATCATGTTCCAGAGTTCTCTTACATTCAGCGCATCTCCCAGCTCCCCGTCGGAGGCCGCCAGCCGGCCGTAGGAGGCGGGAAGGAAGAACAGCAAAGCGATGCTGTAAATGAACGTCAGGCATGTGAAGCAGAAGGAAATAATGTTGATGATGGCCGCAGCTGTGTCTCCATCTGCAGAAGCGACAATCGCGGTGACGAAGCCAAATGGGAGCCAAACCACAATGAGCGGGATTGAGAAGATCAGGCTAACCAGCCAAGCCTTGAACCCGTCCGTCAACAAGCCTCCAAAATCGCTCCAATCGGCCAGTATTTCTTGTTCGCCGTTGATCACACGCCGGCCAATCTCAACCGACCATCCCAGCACCGCGAACCATCCAATGATTGGGATGAGACCGATCAGGGCTGCGATCACTATTTTCTCGATCCATTTTTCATCTCGAAACGAGAAAGAAAAAGCCAATCCAAAATCCATCGATCCTCTCCTTTTGCTTCCTGAGTATGTCAGTGAGGGCTAATTTTAGCCCAGACGCGATATTTACGAATCTGGAAGCTCCGGTGTGTGAGGCCCACAGCAAAGCTTGGCGAGTCTTGCGGCCAAGGTGCGGAGCAAACAGCAGCATTATGCAGATCCTGCGCCCAAGACTCGCGGAGGCTCACAGCAGAGTCTTGCCAATCTTGCAGCTAGCGTGTGTCGGGGCGCACCGCAGAGTATGGTACCCTAGTACTAGTCATCTTCTGAAGGGGTCAAGAGGAGGGCGTGAAGGTCCACCTGTTGAGTCCGGCCGGCGCCCTGTCGCTCGCAGGGCTTTTGTTTTTCCTCTCGTCGCCCCTTGCCTCCTCGGCTGAGGGCCCTGAGGACACGCCTACGAGTACGCCGAGCGCTCCGGCGCCTACCTCGACCGAGGCTTCCACTCCTGTTCCATCTGAGACTCCTCTCGCAGGGAGCTCTACTCCAGCCGCATCGGCGACAGCCCCACCAACGGATAACCCTACACCGGTCTCTTCGGAAGACCCGGACCCGACGGCCTCTTCAACATCGCCGGTCCCCTCGCCTTCGGAGACCGCGTCCGCAAGCGCAAGCCCCACGGTTGTATCATCTTCCACTGTGGAATCGACTGATACTGCGACGCCGACAGGCACAGCAACTCTGCCGACTGCAACGCTCACTCCGAGCGCAACACCTGTTCCTCCAGGAGATCCGCCCACTGCCTACCCGCCACAGTCAGTCTTGATCAACGAATTAGCATGGGCAGGTACGGTGGCCTCCTCATCCGACGAATGGATTGAGCTCCAGAACCTCGGGGCGTCGCCCATTGCGCTGGACGGATGGCGTCTGACCGACGGAGGCGATATCAATGTGACGCTTGCAGGGACGATCACTCCCTTCAGCTACTTCTTGCTCGAACGCACGGACGAAACGACCATCTCCGATATGTCGGCTGATCAGATCTACACCGGTTCGCTGGCCAACGGTGGAGAGAGCCTCGAATTGTTCGACCCCTCGGGGGCAGTCGTAGACGTGGCCAACGGAGGTGGTGGATGGCCCGCCGGCGATGCAGGCACGCGCAGCACTATGGAGCGCCGCGGGGGATCAGGCGTTGCTGGAGATTGGGGAACCTTCACTGGGACCGGTGGCACAGGCCGCGATGCTGAGGGCAATCCTATCGCGGGCACACCCCGGCAGCTAAATTCCATCCTCGTTGCAACGGCAACCCCCACAGCGTTCATTGAATCTACAAACGTTCCTCCTCAGACTGTGTTGATCAACGAAATCGCGTGGTCCGGCACCCTGGCCTCCTCGAGTGACGAATGGATCGAGCTACATAATCCAGGGGCGACCGCCATCTCGCTATTAGGCTGGAAGCTGACCGATGGGACCGACATCTCGATCTCTCTTTCAGGCACACTTCTTTCCTATAGCTTCTATCTACTTGAGCGGACGGACGACACGACAGTCTTGGATGTCGCCGCGGATAAGATCTATACCGGCTCTCTGAGGGATGCCGGTGAGGTGCTCCAGTTGCTCGGGCCGAGGAGTGAATTGGTGGATTCGGCGAATGCATCGGGTGGCGGCTGGCCAGCGGGGCGCTCCTCGCCGAAAGCCAGCATGGAGCGCCGTGGAGGCGGAGACTCACCTGGAAATTGGGGAACGTTCACCGGCTACAACGGTAATGGCTTGGATGCCGCAGGAAACCAAATCCGGGGGTCACCGCGGCACACGAATTCCCTGTTCTTCCCCACACCAACCCCAACCGGCGTTCCCAGCAGAGTGGTGATCAACGAAGTGTTGATCCGCCCGCGGCACGACTGGGAGGGTACCGGTGGCGTCACACCTGCAGATGAATTCGTTGAGCTTTACAACACCGGCTCACTTCCTGTGTACTTGAAAGGTTGGTGGCTCGATGATGTGGCCGGCGGTGGCTCCGCACCGTACGATTTGCCGGGCGTAACTATCTCTCCCAGGGGCTTTGCCGTCTTCTTTCGTTCGAAGACCAAGATCGCTCTGAATGACGGCGGCGACACAGTACGCCTGCTCGCACCCGACGGGCGGCTGATTGATCAGATCAGCTATCTCAGGATCCGCGCCGCCAATCTCTCATATGGGCGGCTCTCGGACGGATCCGACAACATGCACTACGGGCTCTGGCCCACACCCCGAATGCCCAATATCCTCTTCGAGGAACCGGAACCTGCCGCAGTGTCGCGCTACTATTTTGGTCTGCCGTGCACCGGAGAATCTCTGACACTGCTCACCCGGGCGACACGCTTCCCCGCGCAGGCAGCCTGGCTAAGCGAGATGTACTTTGTTGGGTGCGAGATTCGGTTGCTAACGGCCGGCGAGGGAATGTAGCAGCTGCCGGAACGCTGATGGGCCTGTCAGGGAGTACTTCGCGGCGGAACGCCGATCCACTCCAATTCGAATGGACCAGGCTCCATCTGGCATCACTTCGAACATCTCTTCATCGGTAACGTCATCTCCGGTAGCAAGAATGAAATCGTAAAGGGTGTCGCTGTCTAGCCACTTGCGGGCTGCATGTCCTTTGCCGATCCCGCTCTCTTTGACCTCGACCACCTTGCTGCCTTGCATGATCACCAGCGGAGTATTTGCTACCAACCCTTCCAGGTTTTCCATGAGCTGTTTAGCGCGTAGATCCCCTAGATCTGGCTCCGCACGTCGATAGTGCCATGCCATCGAAGCGGTCTTCTCTTCCAGCATTGAACCTGGCGTGCGGTCCACATAGAGCTCTAGCAAAGGTCGTAGTTCACCCTTCCAGCCGTCGGCGACGGCCGTGGTCTGTAGATTCCACTGCGTTTCGGCGGCGCGCTGTATCTGTGCTCCGTGCTCCGCCACCAGATCCGCCCCGATTCCTCCCAGCCAAGCCTGTAGCGTCTCTCGGTCCCTGCCGCTGATGATGACCAGGGTGTTCTTTTCATCCTCCGCCAGGCGCTTGAGCAGATCCATCAGCTCCTCGTCTGGGGCGGCGTCCTCTGGCCGAGCGACAAACGGAACCATCGTTCCGTCGTAGTCCAGTAGTAGGAGCCGCTGCTTGGTCGAACGGTAGGCCTGGAGCAAGAGCTCGATACCGGCTTTGTCCAGCCGCACCTGCACGTGCTGCTTGCTGGGCACCGCATCGGGGTCCAGTTGACTCAGGAAATCTTCGGCCCAGCGTACGACGTCGTACCGGCGCAGGCGAGCCAACATGGGCGAATTTCTGGCCACTTTCTCACTCTCCGACATCATCAAAGCATGCCGAAGGGCTCCGCTGATTTCCCCCGTATCGTGCGGATTCACGATCAGAGCCTCGCCCAGCTCCTCGGCCGCGCCCGCGGTCTCGCTGAGTATGAGTACACCAGACCCGTCAGGATGGGCCGCCAAATATTCTTTGGCCACCAGATTCATTCCATCTCTCAGCGGCGTAACCAGCGCGACGTCTGCAGCTCCATACAACGCTACCAGTCGATCGAATGGCAGGAAGCGATACATGTACCAGATCGGCACCCATCCGGGTTTTCCGTAGAGGCCGTTGATGCGTCCAACTGCCTCGTCGATTTCCTTCTTGAGCGCTTGATACTCTGGGACTCCGGTTCGTGAAGGAACCGCTAACGAGATCAACGTCACTCGGCGATGCCAGTCCGGATTTTCGGCCAAGAAGTGGTCGAAAGATTCCAGCCGCTCCACGATGCCCTTAGTGAAATCCAGGCGGTCAACGGTAAGCACGATGCTGCGGTCTTCCGTCTCCTGTTGCAGATCTGCCAGCTCTTTCTTTACGGCGTCGGTCCCCATCGCTGATTCAAAGCGATTCACGTCGACCCCTATCGGAAAAGTGTCCACCCTGACCGCTCGATCACCTACTGTCACCCGACCGAACTCCTGTTCCAGGCCCAGGAGGCGCAGCAGACTGCTCAGGAAGTGGCGCGCGTAGCCATGGCTGTGAAAGCCGATCAGGTCAGATCCGAGCAGGCCCTGCAGGATTTCTTCGCGCCAGGGCAGCATGCGAAAAAGTTCCGATGAGGGGAATGGGATGTGCAAGAAGAAGCCAATCTTTACTTCAGGCAGCGCCTCACGCACAAGCTGGGGCAGCATCATCAGGTGGTAGTCATGAATCCACAGCAAATCCCCTGGCTCTGCGATTTCAACGATCTTGTCGCGAAACAGGCCGTTGATCTCCTGGTAGGCGTGCCACTCTTTTTCCTCGTAGTGGGTATTTTGGGGGAAGTAATGAAACAGCGGCCATATGGTGCCATTCGAAAAACCTTCGTAGTAGAGATCGAAGTCGGCCGGTGGAAGGAAGAGCGGGATACTGTCATATTCCTTGACCAGGTGTCGCTCAATACTCTTGCGATGCTTGTCGTCCCAGACCTGGATCCCCGGCCATCCTAGCCAGAGCATTTCGCGTTGTTTCCTGACCGCCTGCAAGCTCGTGGCCAGCCCGCCTGCGGACGGGTGGTATTTAAACTTCCCGTCCGTCCTGACAACTTCAACCGGCAGTCGGTTCGAAACTACGACAAGTCTTGGGTTCTTAGCCAAGCTCGATGATTCCTATATCAACCGTACTCGTCCCCTGGTCCAGACTGAGCGTAGCCTGAAGCGCGCCTTCATCGCTTGTGGGTGAGCGCGGTGCAATTGGGTCAGTCACGAATTCCTCAGATCCAACGCCGAACGCTTCGCTTGTACTTCAGATACTCATCTCCGAGTTGTTGTTCGAGATAACGTTCTTCTCGGCGGACGATCCCAATGTCAACGTAGACCATAAAGATTGCCAACGCAAGGATGATCCAGAGGTTGTTCAGCAGGAGCGCGACTCCGATATCGAAGAGCGCAAAGGATATGTAGATAGGGTTCCTGGTCCGCGCGAAGGGTCCTTGATCGACAATCGCCTTGGTGGGCGCGCCAGGGTCGGGTCGTTCACCGGCGCGCAGCATCGTTCGCATCGCCCAGAACGCAAGCGTGGCACTGGCCAGGGCTGCGAGCAAGCCAAAAATATCCCCATTTCGGCCATCAGCGAGGATCGGGAGCGTCCAGAGCGCGTTTGGAAGCACGCCGATCACCAGCGCGCCCAAAAAGACGAGCGGCGGGGGTACCGCCGCGTGAGAACTCCTATTTGCTCGGTTTCCTGGCCCACCTTCAGCCAGCTTGGTACCTCCTTTAGTCGGCTCCAGCCTCCGCCAGCGGGGCTTGTGCAGCTGCGCTCACTTCATCCGAGGAAACACTCTTGGTCTCCGGCCTCACGGCAGCGCCGGATTCCAACTCCTTTATGATGACCTCTTTGAGAGCGTCTACTCCCTTTTGGCTGTCCGTCTGTGCCCGACTTCGCGCGAGCTTGGCCACGTTGCGCGCAATGATAGACCCCTGGGGTTCGCTACACAATCCAAGCACGCGCGTCCCGGTCTCTGTGGGAATAAACCGGGTCGTGACTATGACCGACAGCCCTCCAGGCATAGGCAGCTCGTAAGTGTAGTACTCGAACGGTCTCCAATCTAGCACCGGTTGCGGGCTTACCGCATCCCCGTGCGCGCACACATAAACTGCACCTTCGTCCGTTCGGCCCGCATTCTTATCTTCGATCTCCATCGAATCGGCCCCCATTATGACCATCCGGTATTCGGGTTTTGTGAAGTAGTCCCAGACCAACGGCAGTTCAGCAGGAATTTCGGTTTCAATGGTAAAAAACGCTTCTTCGGGGTCCACAAAAACACGCCGCCTTCGGCTCTCCCGCTGCCAGATGGGTTCCAGGTTTTCCACGTAGAGTTTCACTTCACCGACATCGGGAAACTCCTCGACGTGTTCCTGCATTTCCACCACAAACTCCTGGATACCTAGGGCGTCCACTGCGGCTTGTGTGTAGGTCGCGTAGGCCAAGACCCCGGTCTCTTCCTTGATGCGATTCTTCAATAACCGGTGCGCTATGTTCACATCGTTGCCCACTAGCTCCACGTAGTTGGCCATCATTTGAAGCACGTACGTGCCGTGATGTACGAAGAACTTGAGATCCAGACTGGGGATGTTCTGGCATGCGTCGCAAGGGCAGCTCGTATTGAGCCGCATCCGTCGACGGGCCTCTCGAAATGCCACATACGTGTTCTCGATGATTTCCACCATGGTTTGGCCCTGGAGGAAACTGGCTTCGGGCTCATAGCTAATGACCGCGTCTCCCTCCAGCCGCGAGATCACAAGCGGTGGCTTGGTCTGGTCGATGAGCAGATCCAACAGGTCTTTCAAGCTGTCCTCGGCGTGATCGAGTTCCGATCCACTGAGGAATGCCGTGTAGCCCGTGATATCTGCAATCACTAAGTGGCCACGTCCGGCCATAGGGGTCTCTCAGGTGCGCGTCACCGACTGCGCGCAATGAAGATACATTAAGTATAAGACATTGGAGCAATCGCTGGCGCCATCTGGATCATTCGATGAGCTTGTGCGCCGGCTCCTGTTTAAATGGCGGCGGGGCTCCTTTTGGCCCCGCGCCGTATTTCGATAGGTATTATGGTGCAGCCGGTTCAGGTTCTGCCGCACGAATTTTTTCTAGATCTTTCTTGATCTGCTCGATGTGCTCACGCTCGTGCGCTCCTGGGAGTTGAAGCCACCAGATTCCCAGTTGCCACATGACGCCTTTGCGGGCGCCAAGTGTTTGGGCCGCTTCCTCCAACAAGCAGCACGTCTGCTCGAAGGCGTTTTCGAGACGCTGGACAAGTTGTTCTACTGTTGGAGTGACTCTTACCACTGCTCTGAGCTGTTCGCGCCGGTTTTCCCAGGTGCCGGAATACTGAGCGACGCTGTCCACAATCAGCTCGGTAAGGTAGAAGAGATACCACTCCTCTCCGACGATCAGATGCGCTATGTTCTCTTTTACAGACCACGCTTCAGCATCGGTGAACTCGGCCTCGGCTTCACTGACCCCCTCAAGGGCTCCTCTGAGCTCGTTTGTGATGTCGGCCGCTATCTTTCGGTATTCCTGTGCAAAGGCAGCCGGATCCAGAGGCGTGTCGGGTATGGGGCGGCCAGATAGCTCCATCTCGACCCCGTTCTTCTCGGATCCGCGATAGAAGACCACGTCCACTAGATCTCCCGCCTGTTTGCGCTGAAGGATCGGGCCGATGTCTTCCCAGGTCCGCACAGGACTTCCGTCCATCTCGACGATTACATCGTCTCCCTGAAGGCCCACCTTCTCGGCTCCCATTCCCTCTACGACATCTGCTAGCCGGTACCCCTCCGAGACTGGGACACTGATACTGGCAGCGATCTCTTCGTTAAAATCGTTTCCCATCACGCCGAGCATGGGTCGACGGGTAACGCGTAGATCGGCGCCCGTATCAAAGATCGACTCCAGGTTCTCCAGCCCGATTTTCCAGCCGCTCGCCGCCATCTCGCGGCTGGCGTCCCAGGCCTCGCCCTCTCCAAATCCAGAGTGCACCAAACTGAAGGCCGTGGCTTCTCCTTCGGATTCCAGACGGATGGCGACCTTAGTCGCCGAGGGAGCCTCCTTGCCTCTCCACTCGAGGGTGACCTTTCCCGGCTTCTCAAGTGCTTCGACTGTGCCGGAGGAATACCAGCCCGTGTCCCAACTCAAGTGGAAGCTCCCACCAGGCTGCGCTCGGAAATAAGCGGCATCCACCAGCCAGTCGCGCCAACCCTGTGATGTGCTTACGGCGTAGTAAACATCTTCTGGCTTGGCAGGGATGGTGCGCTCGAATTTGAGTTCCCCATTTACACTGCTCATTTTCCTCTCCTCGCTTTCCCTCTCTGACTCATTTTACCTGTGCCATATTGCCGAAGTTCAATTCTCAGCCCTGACTTCGATACCGGGCTCGGCCGCAACAATCGCAAACCAGAAGGATGTTTTAGTAGGCAAAGCCCTGAGTTGCTCTCCGCTCAGGGGGCCATCAATCGCGCGCCCTGACAGGTCCCACAAACTGCCGGTATTCGCATCAACTGGGCCAGCTTCTGTCCAGTCAAATCGCAATAGCTCTCCCGCCGCTACCGGGTGAAATGCGGCCCCTGTGGGAGCCTCAGGGTCGATGAAGACAGCCACCGGCGATCCGCCAACTTCGTCATGAACTACAGACGGCGCCGATCTTTCTAGCGGGTACGCGACCGCTTCACCCGCGACTCTAAGGGCTAGGACAATTGTCGCCGGCGATAGGCGTTCGTCTCTTGCCGCTTCTCCTACTGGAAAGGCAAACTCGCCGGCGTCAACAAACTCCGCATAGGTCGCAAATGGATCCTGATCGTAGTTTCGCCCAAAGCCGGTATCCCTTGAGAGCACCTGCGTATCTGGGTGCAGCTTGTGCCAAGCATTCCAGGTTGTAACGGTGCTTGGAAGTATTTGAAGTCCTTCTCCTGTGAGGGGACCAACTATGGCCTCCCCCGCGACCTGCCACCAGTAGCTTCCCGTTTCGTAGTCGAGCATGACCATATCGGAATCATAGAGCGCGCTAGTATTGCCGAAGGTCAGTAGGCGATCTCCTAGGCGACGGCTATAGACAATCCCGCTGTAGCACAAGGGGCAATATGAAATCAGCACCGGCTCACCGTCTAGATTCTCGTTCACGATCTCGTGAAAATTAAGAATGCGGATGGGGTATGCCCAGGCCTGACCCCTACTGGCGTATCCGATCACCATGTCGTCCTCACGCAGCCAGTCGGCCTCAAGCGCTGGCTCATACCTTGGTGCGTGGATGGGCGGTATGGCGTCGATCAGCCGCTCAATGAGCTCCGGGGAGGCCTGATCCAATGGCACCGCTCGATTGGCCGGGTTGAATGTATCGAAAAAGATCTGATCGAGCGGAACGCGGCGTTGCGCAGTGTCAACGGTCGGCACTTGAAGGGGACGACTTGGACTCGGCAAATCCTGCGGTGTGGAATCTTCAGGCGGTTCTGGGGTCATGATGGGCTCCGGGACCTGTTGGCACGCCGTGAGTACAAATATCAGGCCGATCGCGTTGAGTGCAGTTCGCATGAGCGCAAGCTTCCCATCTGAGTGTGGAGAATGTCGGTAATGAGGATCGCTTTCCCAACCAAGTTGCGATCCGAGCCTCTTGTGGACCGCTTTGCTATAATCCGAGCCATGGCTCTCTCTCTTGGGGAAGTAAGGGTAATCGCCCGCCTCGCACGCTTGCAGTTGACTGCCGAGGAAGAGGAACGCTTTGCCGGCCAGCTATCGGATGTGCTGGAGTATGCCGCACGCTTGAGCGAAGTAGACACATCGAAGATTTCCCCCACCGCCTCGGTGCTTCCAATGAACGCACCGCTCAGGCCGGACGCGATCCGACCTTGTCCGCCTCGCGATCAGCTGCTCTCAAACGCGCCGGATCCGGAAGGTGGGATGTTCCGCGTCCCGCGCGTGCTCGAAATGGAGCCTTGAAGCCACCTGAGAGATAGACCCCGCCTGCACCGGAACTAGCTGTGGAGCTAACTGACTTTAGTCTACTGGAAGCCGCACGCGCCCTGCGCGCCGGTGATGCCTCGTCTGCCGAACTGACCCGCGCCTGCCTGGATCGTATCCGAGCCATCGATGGCGATGTGCGTGCCTTTCTAACCGTCACGGAAGACCTAGCGATAGCTCAGGCGGAAAATGCGGACAGAACGCTCCGGGAAGGCTCCGACGAACCGCTGTCGCTTGTGCACGGTATCCCCATTGCGGTCAAGGACGTCCTTAGCGTCCAGGGTGTTCCGACTACCTGCGGTTCGAAGATACTGGAAGGCTTCCGCCCACCCTACACCGCCACCAGCGTCAATCGGCTGGTTGAGGCCGGCGCCGTGGTGCTTGGCAAGACCAACACTGACGAATTCGCCATGGGCTCTTCCACAGAGAATTCTGGCTACGGTGTAACCCACAACCCATGGAACCTCGATCGGGTGCCGGGCGGTTCTTCAGGCGGATCGGCAGCCGCGGTAGCGGCGCGCATGTGCTTCGCAGCACTTGGCACCGATACCGGGGGTTCTGTACGCCAACCGGCAGCATTCTGTGGGGTGTCCGGCTTGAAGACCTCTTACGGTCGAGTTTCGCGCTACGGGCTGATTGCTTACGGTTCGTCGCTGGACACGGTGGGCGGCCTGGCGAGGAATGTAGCGGACCTGGCTCCAATCTTCGCAGCGATGGCGGGGCACGACCCGCTGGACTCGACGTCGGTGGCCGATCCAGTTCCCGACATCCATCCGAACGGCTCCGGGGTTGACGGGCTGCGCATCGGGGTTCCCAAAGAATATTTCATCGAGGGCCTCCATTCGGAGATCGAGGCGGCCGTACGTGCCGCAATTGCTGCGCTTGGCGAGATGGGTGCTACGATCCAGGAAATCAGTTTGCCGCACACTGATCTTGCATTGCCCGTTTACTATCTCATTGCCCCGGCAGAAGCTTCGGCCAATTTAGCGCGCTACGATGGAGTGCGCTTCGGGCCGCGACTTGGTCCGGGCGAGTATCCGGAGGACTACTTCGTGACACGTGGCGAGCTCTTCGGGGCAGAGGTCAAGCGCCGAATCATGCTGGGCACGTACGCGCTATCGGCAGGATATTACGATGCCTACTATGGGCAAGCACAGAAGGTGCGCACCTTGATCAAAGATGACTTCGAGGCGGCTTTTCAAGAGGTGGACCTGATCGCCTGTCCCGTGGCACCGACCACTGCCTTTGGGATCGGTGCTCACGGGGACGACCCTCTATCGATGTACCTGGAAGACGTCTTTACGCTTCCCGCAAACCTGGCCGGTATACCCGGCCTGGGCTTCCCCGTGGGATTCGACTCTGAGGGGCTGCCGATTGGTATGCAATTCATGGCCCCTCACCTGGGAGAAGCACAGCTCTTTGCGGCAGCGCACGCCTATCAGTCCTCCACGCTCTGGCATACGAGGTGGCCCAAATTATGAACTTAATCCTTCCGATGGCCGGGCTCGGAACTCGTCTGCGCCCACACACGTGGTCGAAACCTAAGCCTCTTGTCCCCGTCGGTGGGAAGACCGTGCTTGGTCATTTCCTAGATCCGTTGGTCTCGCTGCCTGAGTTGAATGAGGTGGTGCTTATCATCGGTTATCTCGGAGATCAAGTCAGAGACTACATGCGCGAGCAGTATCCGGAACTTCGCGTGCGGTATGTCGTGCAGGAGGAGCTCTCTGGGCAGTCGCACGCCATATGGTTAGCACGAGAGGGATTGGATGGCCCCGCCCTCATCGGGTTTGTTGACACACTTATCGAAACCGAATTCTCCGTCTCCGGGACCGAGGCTGCAATTTGGGTGCGGGAAGTCGATGACCCGCGTCGGTTCGGGGTGGTTGAATCCGATCCGGGTGGGCGAGTGCGGCGCTTGATTGAGAAGCCGGAGGATCCGCCAAGCAATCTGGCCGTGGTGGGTTTTTACTACTTAGAGCAAGTGGAGCGCTTGATAGAGGCCATTGAACAGCAGATGGAGCAGGGATCGAAGCTGAAAGGTGAATATTTCCTTGCCGACGCCATCAACGTCTTGTTGGATGATGGACTCAGCATGAAAGCGATTCAGGTTGGGGCTTGGAACGATTGCGGTACGGCGGGCGCCATCCTTAGTACCAATCGTTATTTGCTCGATCACGGGCGAGACAATACAGAAACCGCCTTGGCTGGCAATGGAGTCATTATTGAGCCCCCGGTGTATTTGGATTCGACCGCGAGCGTCAGTCGATGCGTGATCGGCCCCCATGTCTCGATTGGGCCCGGATGCGAGCTCGAGCGCTCCTCCATCCGCAATTCGATATTGGATGCGGACACGGAAGTTCGGGACAGCTCGTTGGCGAATTCTCTGATCGGTCGTAATTGCACGATTCTCAACACGGAGGGATCGCTCAACATCGGGGACGCATCAGAGGTACGGGATGGGCGAAGCGAATAGAAGCCTATTCCTGATCCATTGGAATCAGGACGAGCCAATCCCACTCGCCACTGCAGAATGAGTGACGAGCTGGTTGAGTGCCATTCTGGGTATACATACGCGGAGCGCCCCATCGCCCTTCGGTGGGATGATGCACGGCTGGAGATAGAAGAGATCGAGGATGCGTGGCGCATACCAGGCGGACGCAAATTTCGGGTGCGTGTGAAAGACGGCCGCACATTTGAGCTGTTCTATGGCGAGCTCTATGATGAATGGCGCATACTGGCGCTCTAATACACGATGACAGATTTCGAACCCGTTATCGGTCTAGAGGTGCACGCAGAGTTGCTGACGCAATCCAAGATGTTTTGCGGTTGCGCAGTGGTGGATTCAACGACCGCCGAGCCCAACAGCTCGGTTTGCGAAATATGCACCGGTATGCCCGGCACACTGCCGGTGATCAACCGGCGTGCCGTGGAGTATGCGCTACGGGTGGCGCTTGCCCTCAACTGCTCTGTTTCAGAAAGCAGCGTATTCGCTCGCAAGAATTACTTCTACCCCGATCTACCAAAGGGCTTTCAGATTTCGCAATTCGAGCTTCCCCTGGCTACAGACGGGTGGATCGAAATTGAAGACGGTTCGGCAGCGGCACCCGCTGAACGTGTTCGCATACGGCGCGTGCACTTGGAGGAGGACACCGGGAAGCTCTTTCATCGTGAGCAGCATTCCCTGGTGGACTACAATCGCTCTGGCGTGCCGCTGCTTGAGATTGTTAGTGAGCCGGATCTGCACTCCGTTGATCAAGCCCGCACATATTCATTGGCGCTACGGTCGCTCCTGCGCTATCTAGAAGTCAACAGCGGGGATTTACAAAAGGGTGTGATGCGCTTCGAAGCCAATGTTTCGGTCCGCCCCGTCGGCTCCGAAGAGCTAGGTACGCGTACGGAAATCAAGAACCTGAACTCCTTTCGAGCACTCAGCCGGGCAGTCGAATTCGAGATTGATCGGCAGGGGGCGCTCCTGCGGTCTGGCAAGTCCGTGGTTCAGGACACGGTGGGATGGGATGAAGATCGCCAGGTAACCGTCTCGCAACGCAGCAAGGAAGAATCGCACGACTACCGCTATTTCCCCGAGCCCGACCTTCCACCGTTGCGTGTCGAAGGGGAATGGGTTGAGCAGATCAGGTCCGCGCTGCCCGAGCTGCCCTCCGTCAAGCGGGCCCGCTTTGTGTCTGAATATGGCTTGAGCGGATACACGGCCGCGGTGCTGACCACCGACCGGAGCATCGCAGACTTCTTCGAGACTGCCGTCGATTCCGCGAACGGTACTTCGCCTATCAGAATCGCCAATTGGGTTTCAAGCAATCTGTTTGGGCTGCTCAATGAGGCAGATATTGAGATCGACCAATCGAATGTGACTCCGGAAGCCCTGGCAGATCTGGTCACCCTGGTCGAAAGCGGCAGTATCAGTTCCGCATCAGGCAAGGTGGTATTGGAGACGCTCTTCAATGACGGAGGTTCACCCGAATCCATCATTGAAGATCAGGGGCTGGCCCAGGTACGGGATCAAGCTTCCATCCGTACCGTTGTTGAGCAAGTTCTATCCGATAACCCTGATCAATTAGCCGAATACCTTGCCGGCAAAACGACTCTCGTAGAGTGGTTCATGGGGCAGGTCATCAGAGCCACTCAGGGCAAGGCCGATCCGTCAACGGTACGAACCGAGTTGAAGGCCGCTCTGCGTGACGCTGAAGATGGTCTATCCGGTAGGTGACAATCGCTACTTGAACCCGCTACCCCTCCATATATACTGTTCGCTTGCGGCAGTACTTTGCTGCTTGCACCCGTTGGTGGTGCTTGCAGCAGCGTTCTGCTGATTGCACCTATTTATGGTGTCTGCGGTAGCCTTCCGATAAGGAGAGAAATACCCTATGGCAACGTCAGTAAAGTCCGACATCGCGCTTGAGACCTCCCCTAATCCGTTTGAAGTTGCGCAGCAGCAGCTCGACGAAGCCGCCGAGCTCCTGCAGTTGGATACGGCAATCCACCACCTGCTGCGCTGGCCACTGCGCGAGCTTCATGTCACGCTGCCAGTACGAATGGATGATGGGACTACAAAGGTCTTTCATGGCTTTCGAGTGCAGTACAACGATGCGCGCGGCCCCACGAAAGGCGGAATCCGCTTCCACCCGGATGAAACCATCGACACCGTACGCGCGCTAGCAGCCTGGATGACCTGGAAGACCGCGGTTGTAGATATTCCGCTAGGAGGCGGAAAAGGCGGCATCATCTGCAACCCTAAGGAGATGTCAGATAATGAGCTCGAGCGCCTAAGCCGAGCTTATATCCGCCAGGTAGGCCGAATCATTGGTCTGGAGAAGGACGTTCCAGCTCCCGACGTATACACAACGCCTCAGATCATGGCCTGGATGGCCGATGAGTATGCCTTTTTGAAGGGATACAACGAGTTCGGCGTGATCACAGGAAAACCGCTGGCGCTTGGTGGCTCGGCGGGTCGAGGAGACGCAACCGCGCGCGGTGGTATTTATTGCTTGAGGGAAGCGGGTAAGTCGCTGGATATCAAGCTAAAAGGCGCAACGGCCGCTATTCAGGGCTACGGAAATGCAGGGTCCTTTGCCCATCAACTCGGCGTAGATGTTCTCGGCCTCAAGGTGGTCGCGGTTTCAGATTCCAAGGGTGGGATCTACAGCGAGAAAGGGCTGGACTACGAAGAGGTGTTAGCCCACAAGCAGAAGACCGGCTCTGTGATCGATTTCCCGGGTACCGAGTCCATCACGAACGAGGCTCTTCTTGAGCTGGATGTGACCGTTTTGATCCCCTCCGCTCTCGAGAGCGTCATCACCGATCGCAACGCAGCGAACATTCCCGCCAAGATCATCGTGGAACTGGCCAACGGACCCACGACACCCGAGGCGGACAAGATTCTCTTCGAAGCCGGATCCTATGTCATTCCTGACTTTTTGTGCAATGCCGGCGGGGTGACGGTTTCCTATTTCGAAATGGTTCAGAACGCCTACGACTACTACTGGACCAAGGAGCTGGTGCACGAGCGCTTGGATGAGAAAATGACCGCTGCCTTCCACGCTGTGCACAACGCTGCCCAGGAACACAAAGTGCACAGCCGGCTTGCTGCGTACCTGGTTGCGGTAAGCAAGGTTGCAGAAGCGGTCAAACTGCGCGGCTGGGTAGCCTGACGAGAATCACATAGGCAGGAGGAGGCGTTACCCCCCTCCTACAGTTTGTTTCATTTGTATCCTTTCTTTTCCCTATTTCACTCGTTAAGATTCGTTGTAGCCGTAGAGGGGGTGGATTTGTGGATAACCCACCCATCAAAGGGCGAAACCGCACGTGTTGCGAAGCGTAAGTATGAACAGCTAGGACGTGGAAGAAATGTGCAAAAACCCATGAGCAACGAGTTTGGAGCACATGGAACATCCTGGGAATGCGCAGCTGTGGAGAACGTCAGTAACCAATCCACGCGCCTGCCGGAACGATCCACCGGATTATGGGGTTTTCCACAGGTGGACGGGGTCTTTTCCACAGCGAGCAGGACCACAGTTGTGGAAAATGTCGAGAACGCATGACGCAATGGAGTGATGAAATTCAGCGTACCTGGGACAATCTCCCAAAGGGTACACGTGCAGAGTTAGAGCGAACTCTGCAGCGTGTGCCGGGCGGTCTGAAAGGTTGGCGGGAGCTCATCGACCAGGCGGCAGAGCACCTGCGATTGACAGCCGGAACGAAGCGCAGGGTCGCCATTATTGGGCCTGCGAACGTAGGCAAATCTACTCTTTATAACGCCTTAATTCAACCCGAGCAGGAACAAGCAGAAGTTAGTGCGGTTCCGGGAACGACCCGAGAAGTCCAATCAGCGGATGCTGGTGTATTCGCCATGGTGGATACGCCGGGAACCGACGCGGAAGGTGCTGGAGGAGAGGTCGATCGGCAGAAGGCGCTCCTGGCCGCGCGGCGCGCGGACCTGCTGGTGTTGGTACTTGATGCGTCCTATGGGGTACGCAACCCTGAGCGAGCGCTTTACGAGGAATTGAGAGCATTTGGCGTCCCGACGATCGTGGCATTAAACAAAATGGACCTGGTAGGTGAAGAAGCTGCGGAGGTGACCGGACAAGCAATCGGCACGCTCAAGATAAGCCACGAAGATGTGATCCCGATCAGTGCGCTTCACAAAGAGGGGCTTGAAGACCTTGTGTATGCCATGGTGAGGAAAGAACCGGAAATCCTGGTAGCACTGGCGGAGGAGCTCCCAGCATATAGGAGAAAGCTCGCTCAGACGGTCATCGTGCGTGGGGCGTCCGCAGCAGGTGCAGTCGGATTTACTCCGCTGCCGATCATTGACTTCATCCCGCTTATTGGCATTCAAGTGACCATGGTTCTGGGCATTGCGAGGGTTTACGCCTACCGCATCAATTTTGCGCGAGCGCGGGAATTGATCGCTGCTTTTGGTATCGGCGCCTTGGGTCGATTGATCTTCTACGAGCTAAGCAAGTTTGGCGGCCCGCCGACCTGGCTGCTCTCCGCGGGTGTTGCTGCAGGTACGACGGCCGGCCTGGGATTTGCTGCTGCAACCTGGTTCGAGAGCGGGCGGAAATTATCGCGTGCGGAGTTACGAGCTCTGATGCTGCGGACTTCACAAGCGATGATAGATGGCCTGAATTCGCTTGGGAGGAAAAAACCGCGCAAAGCCAAACTGAAGGAGCAGCTTGACGATGCGCTGGAAGATCTACCGATCGAGGGCTAGCTGACTGTGCCCCGCCGTCGACTGGCGATATACCCTTTCCCTGGGGCGAAGAAAAAAACTACTCCAAAGATAGCGGTTGCGGCCAGAACAATCATGGGACCCGACGCGACCTCCAGATGGTATGCCAAATACAGCCCAGCGACTCCAGAAGCCACGCCAATAACGGCTGCAACCAACATCATGGTAGGCAACCGCCGTGTGAGTAGATATGCTGACGCGGCCGGCGTGATGAGCATGGCCAGGACCAACACTACTCCGGCCGCGCTAAGCGATATCACGATTACTACCGCGAGCAAGACCAGAAGCAAGTTGTTGAGCCAACCAACCGGGAGCTGCATGGTGGTTGCTAAAATTCGATCGAACGCGAGAACGAGAAATTCCTTGTAGAAGGCCACAATAACGATCAATACGATCACGGTCAACAGAGCTATCACGATCAGGTCAGCCAGAGTGACGTTCAGAAGATCTCCGAAAAGTATATGTTCCAACTCTTCACCGTAGTCTCCCCCGCGCAGCGACATCAACGCGATCCCTAGCGCGAATGCGGCTACAAATACAACTCCGATGGCGCTGTCTTCCTTTATGGTTGTCGTTCCACTTATCAGATTGATCAATAGCGCAGCCAAGATGCCGACGATGAGTGCACCTACCAGAAGTGGCCAGCCCAGCAAGAATGCAATTACGACGCCAGGCAGCACGATGTGCGCCAGAGCGTCCCCGAAAAAAGCCATTCCTCGGAGTACGACATAGCATCCCAATACAGGAGCTACCACGCCAACCAAGATCGCTGCGACCAAGCCACGCGCCATGAACGGGAAAGCCAGCGGATCCAGGAGTAGTGCTTCCATTATTCGCGACCCTCGTGATGGGTATCGACCACGATCGCGCCATCAGACACCACATGCACATGCCCGCCATAAGCTTCCATCAAAGCAGACGACGTTATTGCGGTCCTTGGGTCCCCTGCGGCAACCAGCCTGCGGTTGAGCAGAATCACCTGATCAAAGCGCTCAGAGGCTAAATTGAGGTCGTGGGTCGCGATGAGCACTGTGATCGACATCTGGCCCAGTTCGTCCAGGATTTCAAATATTGCTTTTTGCGCGGGTAAGTCGAGACCGGTCAGCGGCTCATCCAGCAAGATGATGTCAGCCTGTTGGGCCACGGCTTGAGCAAGAAAGACACGCTGCTGCTGCCCGGCCGACAAAGCGCTGATGGGTTTACCTCGCTGGTTCGCCAAGCCAACGCGATCGAGAGCGGTATCGACCTTTTCCCAGTCAGCTTTACGGGGCCATCGAAGTAGCCCAATCTCCCGTATCCGTCCCATCATGACGATCTCCGCTACCGTTACCGGGAAATCCAAATTCGCCTGAGCTCGCTGCGGAAGATAGCCGACGCAGATATGCCGACCGGGACTGTGACCAAAGATCTCAAGCGATCCCCCCGACGGACGGAGGATCCCTGCGACAACTTTGAACAAGGTGGTCTTGCCGGCCCCGTTTGGGCCTACAATGGCCACACGCTGGCCGGCCTCGACGGTGAACGTAAGATCCTCCAGCGCCAAAGCACCGTCGTAAGCGGCTCGCAGCAGGTTTGCCTGGATCGGGGGAGCGTGTCTGTCGTGCGCGCGATGGGGTTCCATTAGCGTGGCGAGCATAAGACCGCCCCCAGCGGTTGTCAAGGGATCGCATCGCAGAGACAGCCGTTATAGTTGGTAATGTCGAACTGCACGTGATTAAATCCGAGACCTTAATTGACCAGAAGGAGCTACGCCATTGATCCAAATTGAATCACTCCTCTCGGCCAGACTCTTCTTGAGCCCACAGCGCGTTGGCGACCGGTTGTACTTCCTCAGCAACCTGTCGGGGCATTTGAGCCTATACGCCATGGATGTTGGAGGTAGTGTGCCCGAGCCGCTGATCCCGCCCGATATTGCGCTGCAAAACCCAGCGCTTGTGTCGGGGTATTCGTTCTATGTATTCCCTGAGCTGGGCCAGATCATGGTCATGATTGATGAGAACGGAGACGAGAACTACCAGCCCATGCAAATACCTCTGGAGGGAGGAATACCAGAGCAGGCATTCGGCGACAAGCTCGAGGACTATCGCGTACACCTGATGCTGTGTGACAAGAAGCAGAGCATGGCGTATTTTGTGGCGGAGTCACGCTCGGAGGCCGTTAACGTCGCCTTCCAAGCTGACGTCGGCAGCAGCGAGTTAATAGAGCTAAGACGAAGCCAATGGGGAAGCTACGTTCTGGGCGCAAACGCTGATCACACCAAGTTGATCATCATGGACAGCTATACAGTTGGGGACACCGTAATGTATCTGTGGGAGCAGGGGCATGAAAATGTCAAGCGCCTCCACGGAAAGCCGATCGAGGAACGGGAAGGGGGAGAGCAAGTCCCGCTCAACAGAATCGGGGTGTCACACTTTACCGAGAACGACCGCGGAGTGCTGTTCTTCTCAAGCATCTTCGACGACATGAACGGAGTTGCCTACCTGAAACTGGATGGCAGTGCTGAGCCGGAACGCGTCGATGTTACCGGCTTGATACACGGAGGGCTCGGTGAGCTCTACGATGACGAACATGGACTCGAGCACCTGGAAGGCAACCGCTATCTGCTTCACTACAACATCGACGGCTGCTCGTGGGCTTATGAAGCCATATTTGATGAAGAATCCCTGGAAATGAAAGTCGAGCGAACGCTATGGGGAGACGGGCAATTTGCAAATGGTGTGCTTCAATCCTCCCACTACGATAATGCCAGCAACGGCTATGCAATCTCCTTCTCGACTGCAACCTCCCCGGCCCAGATATACACATTCAACGGAGGCGCGGCTCAGGTCAGTACCCGCGAACGCATCCTCGGGATTCCGGTAGAGTGGCTATCTTCAGGTGAGGACGCCTCCTACGAGTCATTCGATGGCCTGCGCGTGTCTGCGCGGCTTTACCTGCCGGCGGAGCCGCTTGGTTTCGAAGGGCCACGACCATTGATTTATTACCTCCACGGCGGACCGCAGAGCCAGGAAAGGCCGGACTTCACATGGTTCTCCATGCCGCTGATCCAATACCTCACGCTGCACGGCTTCGCAGTCTTTGTGCCCAACGTGCGTGGGAGCACCGGCTACGGCCTCTCCTATATGAAGCACGTAGATCGTGACTGGGGCGGCAATGACCGCCTTGACCATGTTCATGCCATGAAGATTCTGAAGGACGAGCCGAGGATAGACGTCTCGCGCACCGGCGTCGTCGGCCGATCGTACGGCGGCTACATGACGCTGATGCTTGCCGGGAGGCACCCCGATCTCTGGTCTGCGGCGGTGGACATGTTCGGTCCGTATGACCTAGTTACCTTCTCAGAGCGCATTCCTCCGACTTGGAAGCCGTATTTCAAGCTCACGATCGGCGATCCGGACGACGCGGAGGACCGAAAACTGCTGGAAGAGCGGTCTCCAAAGACCTACCTGGACGAGTTAGCCTGCCCGATGCTGGTCATTCAGGGTGGCAATGATCCGAGGGTGGAAGCGCAAGAATCGCGCGATCTGGTCGCTGATCTATCGGCGGAGGGCAAGGATATCGACATCCTGGTGTTCGAAGACGAGGGACACGACGTGCTCAAGTACGACAATCGTGTGCGCTGCTACAACGCTATAACTGAGTTCTTTCAGCGGCAATTGCAGGATAAATCAAGCTGATAGAATTTGTTATGAACCACCCCTGCCAAGGGGGCAACTGTGACCGATCTCGCCTCAACCGCCGAACGCCCGATCACGGAAGAAGCGGATTTTCTACAAATCAAATCCGTTGATCACATCCGGTTTTGGGTTGGCAACGCCAAGTAATGCATGTACTACTGGTGGAAAGGCTTTGGATTCAAGCCGGTGGCGTACTCCGGCTTGGAAACCGGTAATCGCCGCTCTGCTTCCTACGTATTGGAATCGGGCAAGATTCGCTTCTTGGTAACTGCCACCTACAGTCCGACCGATGAGATCGCGGCGCACCAGATGCTGCATGGCGACGGAGTGAAGCACGTTGCGCTAGGGGTGGACGACGTTGAGCAGGCATATCGAGCCACGACGGAGCGCGGCGCAGTCGGTGTCTGGGGCCCGCGCGAGACGCGTGACGATGATGGCATCCTGCGCACTTCCGCCATCCGTACTTACGGAGAAGTCATTCACGTATTCGTTGACCGGGCGGACTATAAGGGTGCCTTTGCTCCAGGCTACGAGGCGCTTGACCTTCCATCCGAATCTGCTGGTCTGGCCGCGGTGGATCATGTGGTGGGCAACGTGCAGCTCGGAAAGATGGATCACTGGGTGAACTTCTATCACAGCGTGATGGGATTTCGCCAGCTGCTGCACTTTGACGATCAGGATATTGGCACCGAGTATTCGGCGTTGATGTCCAAGGTGATGCAAGATGGAACCGGCAGAATCAAGTTCCCAATCAATGAGCCCGCGGAAGGTAAGCGAAAAAGCCAGATTGAAGAATATCTCGATTTCTATATGGGTCCCGGCGTACAGCACATCGCCATGGCAACCGGGGACATCCTGGCTACGGTGGCATCGCTGCGCGAGCGAGGAGTTGAGTTTCTGCGGGTACCCGACGAGTACTACAACCTAATGGCCGATCGAGTGGGAGAGATCGATGAGCCGTGGGAGGAGATCGCAAAGCAAGGAATCCTGATCGATAGGGACGACGAAGGATATCTGCTGCAGATCTTTTCGCGACCCATTCAGGGCCGCCCAACCGCCTTTATCGAAGTTATTGAACGCCATGGCAGTCGCGGCTTTGGCAAGGGCAACTTCAAAGCGCTCTTCGAGGCCTTGGAGCTAGAACAAGAGAGACGCGGCAACCTCTGAGCCGCTGACCGACCACAAAAAACCAGGAGCCGCCGAGAGGGGACTCAAGCCCCGGCTTCGATTGACCTCTAGGGACAACCACTCATGCGCTACGTGACATTTGCTTTACCCGATTCGCTCAGGAAACCACGCCTGGGGGCGATGCGCGAGGACATGGTCGTCGATCTGCAGGCAGCCCGAACATGGGCTCAAGGCGCAATATCCCTGCCTGCAGAGCCCATTCCTCCCACGCTGTTGGAGCTCATTCATTTAGGCGTAGATGCGCAAGGATACCTGGTAAGGCTCATGGCTAGTCTGGAGGGCGTCGACCCGTCGAAGGCGGTTGGGGCGGGACGGGAATCTGTGGCCCACCGGGTGGCGGACGTAGTGCTATACCCTCCGCTGCCCAGGCCTATGAGTCTGCGAGACTTCTATGCCTTCGAAGCGCATGTCAAGTCTGGGTACGCGATCCGCGATCGCGAGGTGCCAAAAGAGTGGTACGAGATTCCGGTCTTCTACTTTTCAAATGCAAGTTTGATTTACGGACCTGAGGAGAGCGTACCGTATCCCGGCTATTCCAAAGCTTTAGATTACGAGCTCGAGGTGGCATGCGTGATCGGAGCAGTCGGCCGAGACATTTCAGCCGAGCAAGCCGAGCAGCACATCTTCGGCTACACCATCCTCAACGACTGGTCGGCCAGAGACGAACAGCGAAGGGAGATGTCTGTGGGGCTCGGCCCAGCAAAGGGCAAGGATTTTGCCTCATCCATCGGGCCGGCGATTGTTACTCCGGACGAACTGTCCGATTGCGCCGCGGAGCGTCCGGGTGTCTACGATCTTTCAATGGCAGCGCGGGTAAACGATACGGAACGATCAAGCGGAAATTGGAAGGAGATCCATTATTCTTTTGGACAGATGATTGAGCGTGCCTCCGCCGATGTGACCTTGATGCCGGGCGACATCATCGGTTCGGGCACGGTTGGAAGCGGGAGCTTGCTGGAGTTGACCGAGGGGAAGGGCCCGTGGCTGCAGGTCGGAGATTCCGTAGAGCTTGAAATCGAACGCTTGGGAGTCTTGCGCAACCGCATTGGCGCCCGAACGAATTAACCCAAAGGAGAGCCAGAATGCCGTTTTACCATCGACTGGGCGAAATGCCGCAGAAGCGGCATACCCAGTTTCGTAAACCTGACGGGGGATTATATCGGGAGGAAGTGATGGGCCTGGAGGGTTTTGATGGCATCCAGTCCATCCTGTATCACCACAATATGCCTCCAAGGGTGAGCGCGTCGGAAGTGCTCGGACCTGCCGGCCTGGAGTATGCCGACTACGGACCTCTGAAGCATCGCGCCTTCACCACGTCCGAAGTGCCGATGGGGGGCGATCCCGTGGCCGCTCGCCGAACACTCATAGGCAACAGCGATGTAACGCTCGGCGTAAGCCGGTCCAATCAGAGCATGGACTATTTCTTTCGCAACGCGCAGGCTTATGAGGTGTGGTTCACCCATGAAGGTTCGGGGGTGCTTCGCACTCAATTTGGCAAAATGCCGTTCCACGAGGGCGATTACATCGTGATCCCATTCGGAATCACCTGGATCATGGAGCTGGAGGGAGAAGCACGCTTCTTTGTGATCGAATCGGCTCTCAAATAGAGCCGCCAAAACGCTATCGAAACACGCACGGGCAGCTGACAGAATTCGCACCGTCTACGGAGCGCGATATCCGCGTACCGTTGGAGCTGGAGACTATCGACGAGAGCGGCGAGCACGAAGTGCATGTGAAGGTACGAGACACTATCACACGCCATTCACTGGACTACCATCCGTTTGACGTAGTGGGTTGGGATGGTTTTATCTATCCCTGGATCTTCAACATCCACGACTACGAGCCCCGCACCGGCATGGTTCACCTCCCGCCGCCCATCCACCAGACCTTTCAAGGATGGAACTTTGTAGTCTGTTCCTTTGTGCCGCGCATGTTCGACTATCATCCGCAGGCGATTCCGGCGCCCTACAGCCACTCGAATGTCAACTCGGACGAGGTGATCTACTATTGCGATGGAAACTTCATGTCTCGCAAAGGGATCGATCGTTACGACATAACGCTTCAGCCAAGCGGACTACCGCATGGGCCTCAACCGGGAGCCACAGAGGCTTCAATCGGTAAGGATCGTACGGACGAATTAGCCGTGATGGTGGACACCTTCCGTCCTCTGGACGTGACGGTGGGAGCGCAAGAGTTGGAGAAGCGCGAGTACCAGGCCTCGTGGCTCGAGGATATCGAAGAGCCAAGAGAGGGAACGACAACAGGTTAGCTGGGACTGGGAAAGACTTAGGGAGACGGGCTGCAGGGCAGCCCGTTTTTGTAAAAAAATTACTCGGCGCGCTCGGCAGGAAAGGCAAGCGATTCGCGAATCGTCTCACCGACCTCAATATTGGGCGCCAGTATCCATAGGGTCTGGTCGCCGATGATTTCGATAGAGCTCCACTGGCTTCGCGATTCCCATATGGAGCGGGTTGTCGAAGAGAGCGTCCGTTCTCCGAACCGAGCATCGCCATAGTCGCGGAAAGCACCATAGAAGTCGTGTGCGTCACGCACTGTGTCCCAGGCGGATCCAAGCACAAGCACTTCATGCCCCTCTTCATCGTTGCTTAAGGCAAGGTAGTAGTCGCCGCCCCAGCCTTCCGCTGCCGGCTGCACCAGCTCTTCGGGTAGATACTCCGTGAGCGTCAAGAACGTGAACCATTCGCCGAGCACATCCCGATCCAGCTCTCGCCACGCCGGCCCCAATGTGTCAAGAAGCTCCGGCACGACCAGGTCGACCGGCGTGTCACGCGGATACCGCTCCGGATGCAGTATCTGTTCGGTCGAAACCGGCGGATTAGCATACAGTGCGTCGACCGCCGCCCAGCCACCGTCCAGGAAAACACCTTCCACAAACTCAAAACCGGTTGAATACGGGAACAAGAAATCCCGTTTCAGGTACTCGGGAGCCGAATCAAAGGTTGGGCTTGAGTATGAGTCGTAGAAGTCGAGCAGCTGTTGAAAGTCGGCATCGGAGGCATAGGTGAGCAGCCACCGTTCTTCTAGCAGCGTAGCGTCACCCTCGATTAATGCCTGGACCGCTGCGCAGCGCTCGCTTTCGTCCTCGCAGGCTTCATCGCTCCAGTCCAAGCCCTCTCGAATGTCGAAAACTTGATCTTGCAGAACATGCGCATACTCGTGGGCGTAGGTTAGCCGTTCCGGTCCGCCAAATTGCGAATCCTGCACCACAAACATCTCACGAACGTCCGGATCGTAGAAGCCGGCTAATCCTTCACTGTAAAAATCCAGGTAAAGGTCAAAGAGATTGAAATCGGATTCGAGCAAGCCGAGCAGAGCAAGTGTGCGTGCGTCGTCTTCGCTCTCCTCGCGGGTGTATTCTCCGAAGAAGTCGTTGACCACATAATCCCTCAGGCCTTCTTCAGACAAGAGTGTGCGGTCGACGGGACCGCTCGGTTGCAGGCCTCGCAGCAGTACGACTTCGGTCTCAATTTGCTCCATTTGTTCAATAACTTCAGGGGGTAGCGTTTCTTCTGGAGCAGGGATGGGGTCAGTTGGCACTTCATCAACCCGGGGTTCTATGGGGGTTTCAAGCGGGGTCTCGCCTGATATTGGGGCGGGCAATACCGAGGGCTCTTCGTCCCCTAGCGAAATCTCCTCGATAACACCATATGCGAAATTGCAGGCCAGCCCTGAGAGAGCCAGAAGCATCAGAACAAGCGTGAGATGACCGGATCGGGGGCGCACTGGCGGTTTCCGAGAATCCGCCGGATTGTATCACCTGGGTATGCTGGGGACTCAGGGGTCGCTGGTCACTCTCATTTACGAAAAAAAAAGGCACACGCGCAGGTGTGCCCTGTGAAGATCAGATTTTACGAAGTATCAGCTTTGGTAAATCTCTATCTCAATTTGGGAAGAGGTTCGACGAGGATGTGACTGGCGACCTCTCGTCCGAGTGCATGCTCGTTACCGTTAATCCTGACGGTTACGGGGCCATCGAAAGGAGCACTGGAAATCACGCTCACTTCGGTTCTAGGAAATAAACCTAAATCACCGAGATACCGCAGTAGCTCTGCATCATGGTCGCTGACCTCAGCGATCATAGCGGCTTCGCCGGGCTCAAGTTCGGAAAGTCGGCGGAGGTTGGACTTCGGCATAGTCCCGTCCCGCGAGGGGATCGGCGCTCCGTGGGGATCTGTGGTGGGGTGGCCAAGCTTGTTATCCATTAGGTCTTCCATCTCCTCTGAGAGCACGTGCTCCCAGCGGTCGGCCTCTTCATGGACCTTATCCCAGGGAACCCCGAGCGCCTCCGCCAGATAGCTCTCAACCAGGCGATGGTGGCGGACCACCTCCAGGGCGATTTTCGCTCCGGCCGAGGTTAGCTCGACACCCTGGTAAGGTTCGTGGGCAACCAGCTTCATGCTGGCCAGCTTCTTGACCATGCCGGTTACCGAGGCTGGCGCTACGCCCAGCCGCTCCGACAAGCGGGTGGTGGATACCTTGCCGCCCTCTTCCTGGAGCTCATAGATGGTCTTTAGATAGTCTTCAACCGCCTGTGTCTGCATCCGTTACACCAAAAATTAGGCGCACCTAAATCTAAGATAGATATACCTTTTGGGGTAGCAATTGTCAAGCGGCGTGAGATCGCGCACCTTGGGCGGCAAGCACCCTGCCTGATTTCCGGCGGAGCATCGATCCTACATCCCTCGAATCAACCCACCAGGCTGGCAGGTCCTGCAAAAATTGGTGATCTTTCCACCGGCAGTGACCTCAGAGACCTTCCCACCGCAGCGTGGACAGACTTCGCCACCCCGCATGTGGACGGCAAAGAAGTCGCGGGGCTTGAGATGCACATCCTCACCCATCGCCTCGCGCACCTTGTCGATTGATTGGAGCAACGTCTCCCGCGTAGCGTGGAACAGAGCTTCGATCTCTTCCGAGCTCAGTTCGGTGCGTTTGCGGTACGGATGGATTCTTGCCTTCCACAAGATCTCGTCGGCGTACGCGTTGCCGATGCCTGCCACAAACTGTTCGCGGGCAAGGACGCCTTTGATCTCGCCTCGGAACCGTTTCAGTCGCGTGACGAACTCCTGCTGAGAGATCCGCAGAGCATCAGGTCCCATGTTGGAGTAGGTTGGGATTTGGGCAAGGTCCGTGGTCAGGTAAAGCTGGCCCATGCGCTTTTGATCCACATATCGAAGCTCTTCTTTGGGGTCGCTGAAATGCAGGGTGACGTGGACGGGGCCCGCCTTCTTGCCCCCCGGTTCCGCAAGCTGAAGCCGTCCTGTCAGTTTCGGATTGACGACTAGGTGAATCGGTACTTCACGTTGGAGATTGAAGATTAGGAACTTTCCCTGGCGGCTGATCTTATCGACCCGGGCACCGGTGAGGCTATCTGAGAAGCCGCTCCCGGTCAGGTCGCGTGCCACAATCGGCCCTCCGCGACCGGATAGCGTTACCAGCTCCACGACCCGCCCGCCCAACCGCGCCTGGAGAACGTCGCGCACGACTTCCAGCTCCGGGAGCTCAGGCAATTTGCACAGACCCCTTGGCGGTCGAGATCAGGGCAAGGGCTCCAACTGATAGATCGCGTAGTACCCATCGTTGTAGGTCTCACGCATTTCCGGGCAGTTCTGCCCTAGCTGCTCGGGCCCTAGCACCATATGCGTCACGCCAAACTCGGCCACAAAGTTTTCCATCAGCCCACAATCTATCTTGGCCCGGTAGAACCATTGAAGGTGGCGCACCCGGTCGTGCCAACTGATCACCTCGCCCCTGCGGTAGGGGATGGACTTGAAATCGGCAAGGATCGGCGCGCCGGTCTCCAGTCTGAAGTCTTGCAGATTCGGGGGAATCGCATAGGTCTCCCCCGAACGTGCGGTTTCCGCGACCTGTGCGAAAAGGGCGCGCTCAGGCGTGATTCGTTGTTGAAGATCCTGGATCACCATCCAGGCCAGACCGAAGAAAATCGACAGAACGATCACCAACACGCTGGCGATTGGAGCAAGACGACTACCCGTGCGCTCAATCAGCCACGCCGCAAACCATGCGACGAGAACGGCAGTTGATATTGGTGCCAGATAGGTGGATAACCGCCACGGGAAGAGCAACGCCAGGGTATCGCTCCCGGTGAGGAGCTGAAGCGAAGTGAGTGCAACTCCGACCGCTATTGAGATTAGCAGGACCGGCCAGAGCTGCGTGTCTCTCACCAGGTACGCGGCCAGGCCGATGAGAACCGCGGTTGCGACGGTTGTCGCGCCGAACCATAAGGATACGACGGCGTGCGCCGGGAGGCGGAAGTGCACCAAGACTTCCCGCGCATCTGCCTCAGAAGGAAGAAACGAGCTGTAGGAGTAGGCCAGAACGGGCAGCACCAGGATCAGGGCAAGGCCACCGATCCGGACCGGCCGCTTGAATCCCTTTCCTGCACGTAACTCGACCAATAGGTACGCAACGGTAAGTACGGCCGCGCTCATCAAGTAGGTTGGATGTACCGTGGCCGCAAGGGCGGCTGCCAGGACCGCGCGGTAGGGACGATCTTCGAGGAATTGCTGAACCGAGAGCAGCAAGAACACGCCAAAGCTGCTTGGTTGCAGTACGGTGCCGAGTAGCCTCTGACCGGCAAATCCGCCATCGAACAAGTACTCCCAGTCTCCGCCGACCCCTCGGCTCAGAATCACATGCATCGCTGCAGAGTGCGTGGCGAAGATCAGGCTCAGAAAGACCCAACGCGTGCTCCTTGAGCGGTCTTCAAAGAATCGGTTTGCGATGCGGTGCAGGCTGTAGATATAAACCGCGAACAGCAAGAAGTAGTAGAAGTAGAAGGTGGCTCGGGGAAGATAGCGCGCGGTTACAACTACCAGCCAGGTAAAAACCGGAGTTGGATCTGTGGTGTTAGCGAGCCAATCCTCCGCCAGCAGTCCCTGTCCTGCCTGAGCCAGGCCGTGGAGGAAGTACTGGTTTTGGTTAGAGGTGTAGAGCGGTGCTTGACCGTACGCCAGGCCAAGCAAAATTCCCCAGACCACGAACTCTAACGCGGAGCGCAGCCGAGTACGAACAGACATGGTCGAACTATCACGCATCTGAGACCCTATAGCAAGTGCGAGTATCCGGGATGGTCTATCTCACCAGTCCGGATGTTGCACATCGAGCACATTGCGTTATGCGGGTAATAGCGTAACAATTCTACAGACTAGAGGTAGCCGACCCGAACCGTGACAGAACCAACGCTCGCAGACGCAGTCATCGCCGCCAGTATCACGATGCTGGCAACCGGTCTAGGCGCGTTACCTTTCGTGTTCGTTCGCCGCTTCCCCGGCAGTCTGGCGCGCCTCGGATGGGCCTTTGCTGGCGGAATTATGCTCTCCGCCTCAGTCTTCAATCTCATTATCCCGGGAGTTACCCGGGGAGGTATTCCTCCGGTCGCGCTTGGTGTCTTGGCTGGAACCGTTCTCTTTGGGCTGGCCTCCGTCTACCTCAGTGGACACGAACATGACGAGCGCGGCATTCCCATTCCGGCGCCCGATGCTCAGGGTGGTGCACGGATTGCCCTGATTCTCGGCACCATGTTCTTGCACAGTTTTCCCGAAGGACTTGCGATTGGGGTTGCCTACGGATCCGGCGAAGCTGCACTCGGGGTGTTGGTTGCCGTCGCCATCGCCATTCACAATATCCCCGAGGGTGTGGCGGTCTCGCTCCCACTAAGAGCCGCTGGCGTCAGTGCATGGAAGTGCATTGGCTGGGCGATCTTATCCAGCGCACCCCAGCCCGTTGCAGCAATTCCGGCCTTCCTGGCAGTCAAGGTCTTCGAACCATTTCTTCCGTTCGCATTTGGCTTAGCCGCGGGCGCGATGTTTTTCCTCGTGTTCAGTGAGATGATCCCCGAAAGCCGCGCCGACTCCTCTGAGCGCCTCGCCAGCGCTCTTGCAACCATGGCCGGTTTTCTGCTTCTGATGGTCCTCACTAACATCCTGCTTCTCCCGGGCTCCTGAGTCCCTTCACTCCCGAGCGTTCCGGGCACCCTGTCTACCCGCTCCAGCGAGTTGTTATCGATCCAACC
>JBHIBY010000031.1:0-31472 GCA_046759305.1 Anaerolineales bacterium | reverse complement strand
GGATGACGGGATTCGAACCCGCGATCTCTGCCTTGACAGGGCAGCGTGTTAGGCCACTACACCACACCCCCGGGCGCCGGCAAGTCTACCATGGCTTTGAATTTATGATGTCGCGCGCGCGAACCCTTCAATCGCACGATCAACCCCAGCATCATCGATCCAATAGTGGACCACCAGTCGCATGCGATATTCGTCTCGCGCGGTCAGCTTGATGCCGTCCTCGCCCAATATCCTTATCAAGTCGCCTGTGGTAATGCCGGCCTGGGGATCTAGCTTCAGATAAAGCATGTTGGTTTGAGGCGGATCCTGATCGAGCGAGAGAGCTGGCAGTTCTTTCAATCCGTCAGCAAGCCGGCGCGCACGAACATGATCCTCTGATAGTCGCTCGACCATCGTTTCAAGAGCCACGATGCCGGCCGCGGCCAGTATTCCTGCTTGCCGCATACCGCCTCCGAGCTGCTTTCGGGCGCGTCTGGCGAGGCTTATAAAATCTTCCGAACCACAGAGCAGCGACCCCACCGGTGCGCATAATCCTTTCGAGAGGCAAAAAGTAACTGAATCGGCAGCTTCTGTGAGGACTGAGGCAGGTACTCCGAGCGCTGCGGCCGCGTTGAAAATCCGTGCCCCATCGAGATGAAGCTTCAATCCACGCTCCTTCGCAACCTCAGATATCGAATCCATATGCTTTTGGGAAAGGACAGTTCCTCCGGTCGCATTGTGCGTATTCTCTAGCAGAATCAGCCGACTGATAGGGAAGTGTTCGTCATCCGCTCGGACTGCAGCTCGCACATCTTCCGCTCGCAGCGTTCCATCGAGTTGATTGGGAACCGTGCGTGGATGGACTCCCCCAAGCGCCGAGATCCCGCCAGCCTCATTGATGTAGGTATGCGACAGATCTCCAAGGATGATCTCATCTCCGCGCTGACAGTGACTAAGCACCGCCGCGAGATTACCCATGGTCCCTGAGGCGACAAATACGGCTGCTTCCTTTCCCATGCGTTGAGCCGCCAATTGCTCCAGACGCTGCACGGTCGGATCATCTCCGAATACATCGTCACCCACTTCCGCTTCAGCCATCGCCTGGCGCATCTCCGCTGTGGGTTGAGTAACTGTGTCAGAACGCAAATCAATCCAATCCATTTCTACCTACCCGAAGTTTGCTCTCTACCTGTAATTCCGTAGGACCTCGGTTCTCGATTCGACAATTGCAGGGTTTTCCATTGGTTATTCGTAATGTTGGCTAATCCCAGCTATCTAGCCTATGGCTATGCGCAATTTATGTAGTGATGTCAGAGTTGTCGTGCCTGCCGAACCGCGTCCTTAAAATCTTCTGGTATAGGCGCCTCGAACTCATCCACATTCGGCAATTTCAGCTTCCAAGCATGCAGCTGCTGACGCTTCACGTGCAGACTCGGCACCTTTCGACCGTAGACGGTATCTCCAACGACGGGACACCCAAGGAAATTCATATGAATTCGGATTTGGTGCGTCCGCCCCGAAAGCGGAAAAGCATGTAGAAGAGAATGATGCTCAAAGCGCTCCTGAGTGCTGAATTCCGTGACCGCCGAACGGCCGGCATCCTGGACCGCAAATCGCTGCCGATTCCGGGGGTCGCGTGCGATGGGAGCTTCTACCCGCCCCTTGTCGCTTGGCGGATGGCCATCGACCAATGCAAGATAGGTTTTTTCAATCTGGCGAGTCTTAAACTGATCTTGAAGAAGGGTCAGCGTCGCCTCGTTCTTGGCAAAAATAATCAGCCCGGAGGTGTCCTTGTCCAGCCGGTGCACAAGTCCCTCTCGGCCAGCTTCCCCAAGGCCGCGCACCTCCGCTGCGTGTTTGGCGACCGCTTGAGCCAGGGTTCCACTTTCATGACCCGGAGACGGATGCACTACGATCCCGGCCGGCTTGTTGATGACCACGAAATCGTTCGTTTCCGACACGGTTTCGAGCGTCACCGGCTCGTACTTTTTCTCAGAAGGATCTTCGTCAATTGGGTGCACCTGAATTGCGTCGCCCGACTGCAGATCGAATGCCGGTTTCGCAACCACCGTCCCGTTGACCGTGATTCGGCCTTCCCTGATCATGCTTTGGATTACGGTCCGAGAATGGGGTATCCGCTCCGCAAGGTATGCATCTAGCCGGCCTGCGGGTGATTCCACTACGATAACAGTTATCCGTGCCTCAGAGTTATCCAGGTGTATGTTCGATGCTGCCGGGGGATTCTGCCTCGGCCTCTTTCCGAGCCCTGCGCCCCTCAAAAAAAGAAGACACAAGCAAGATTACAACGCCAAAGAATATCGCCGCATCTGCAACGTTGAAGACCGGAAATCTGCCCACTGAAATGTAATCCGTGACCTGACCACCCTGGATTAGGCGGTCTGACAGATTGCCCAGCGCGCCTCCGAGCTGAAGTGCAAGGGCGATGCGTAGAGCAGCCTGTGATCTCGGCACGCGCGGGTAGTAAAAGATAATGGCAATGGACACCAGGACGGCCACCACTGTGAAGAAAAGCGCGCCATCCTTGAATATGCCGAATGCAGCCCCGGTATTGGACGAGTTTATGATCCGTGCATAGGGCGCCAGCCATTCCCACGGATCCCACTGCTCGCGTGGAGCTAAATTCAGGCGTACGAAGTACTTCGTCCACTGATCCAAGGCTACGACCGTGCCCGCGATTAAGACCAGCATCAAATAATCTCTGACGAGTTTCAATAATCCATCCTCGGCTGGGGATTGTATCTCAAGCCGGCTATACATACGGCAATGTGGTTCATTCGCTCTTGAATACCGTGCCTAGCCGCTCCTGACAGCGAAATTCATTCGCTCTTGGAGACCGCAACTCGCAGCTCCTGGCCTTGAAATTGATATTCTGCCTGCGCGGAGCCTGTTGGCTCTTCAACAGGCTCCAGCGAGAGGCTGAGGGTCTCAGTCGCGATGTGGTCACTGTGCGCGGCAATGGCCTGCTCAAGCTCGGTTGTCCCGGTATACTGCACCCGAATGCGATCGCTAACAAAAAATTCGGCTTGCTTACGCAACTCCTGGACTCGCCTGATGACTTCGTTCGCCAGGCCCTCCTGAGAAAGCGCCTCGTCGATGTCGGTCACAAGAGCTGCTACATGTGCGCCTTCGGCAGCAGCTGTAAAACCTTCCCGAGGCGAAACCAGGACTTCCACTTCCGAAGGCAAGACTTCGATCCGCTCTCCCTCGATCTCCAACTCGAGTGGAACACCACTTAGGAGGCCCTGGGCTGCGGGATCCGCATCCAGGGTCAGAAGCGCATTACGAATTTCCGGGAATCGGGCGCCGTACTTCTGCCCCAACTGCTTTGGGAGCGGTTTGAGCTGATATTCGGCTGCCTCATTTACGGCGTCCAACAATCGCACCTCTTTGACGTTTAGCTCTTCTCCAATGAGGTCCGCATACTGAACGACCACTTCCTTCTCCGAAGCCTTGGCAACCGCAAATGCCGCTTCACGCAGCGGTTGGCGAAGTCTGATTTGGGCCTGGTTGCGGGCTGCATGTCCGAGTGACACGAGGCGCTTGACCAATGTCATCTCATCCGTAAGCTCTGAATCGAAACCGCTTCCATCGACAGTTGGCCAATTACTATGATGGACGCTGGCTACTTGATCCGTCTCCACAAGGTTTTGGTGCATGCTTTCGGTCACAAACGGCACAAAAGGCGCTAGCAGTTTAGTGAGTTCGACCAGCACGCCGTAAAGCGTTTGGTAGGCCGCCTCTTTGTCGGCATCGGTGGTTTCGCTAGCTCCCGCTTTCGCCCAGAATCTCCGGCGGCTGCGGCGAAGGTACCAGTTGGTCAAGTCATCCAGGAACAGGTTGATGGCTCCGGTGGCGATGTAGGGCTCGAAATTGTCCAAGGCTTCCGTCACCTGCGCGGTCAACTCATCAAGTCTTGCATGGATCCATCGATCGAGCCTACTTAGCACAGTCTTTTGCTCTGATCCCGGGCGCCAGCTGTCGATACGTGCGTAGGTAACCAGGAAGCTGTAGACGTTCCAAAGGGGTAGCAGGAACTGGCGTCGCACTTCATCAGCAAGGTGGTAGCCGAACAAAAGATCCCTCTCCGGCTGATGGTCGCAATACAACCAGCGCATCACGTCGACCCCCATCTTGTCCGCGGCCTCATTAAATTCGATGGAATTGCCCCACGACTTATGCATCGCCCGGCCATCCTCGGCGAGCAGCGTGGCATAAGAGAAGACATTTCGAAAAGGTGCACGCCGCTCTAATATGGTGCTCATCGCGAGAAGGCTGTAAAACCAATTCCGGAACTGGCCGGGAAAGCTCTCGCTTATCAGATCGGCCGGGAACCACTCAGCCCAAAATTCGCGATCCCTCTCGTAGCTCAACGTGCTCATTCCTACCACCCCAGCATCCAGCCAAGGATTTCCGACATCGGGTATGCGACTGACGGCCTCACCGCAATGGAGACATGCGATGCGGACTTTGTCGATGTAAGGACGGTGAGGTGTGCGCCCCTCAAATTCGGCCCATCCCTCAATCGCGCGTTCTTGTAGTTCGTCTTTGCTCCCGATCACTTCAAAATTCCCGCAATGCGAACACTCATAGATCGGGATGGCAAGGCCCCAGTAGCGCTTCTTGGAAATCATCCAATCGTGCATATTGCGAAGCCAATCCAGCTCCCGTTCGAATCCAAAAGAGGGGTGCCATTGCGTTTCGTTGACGACCACCTCCATCATCTGATAGCGCAGATTGTTTGCTTTTTCGTCCTCGGTGACCTCTGAGTAGGGTTTGTCGAGCTGCTCCCCCATCGAGATAAACCATTCATCCACAAGTCGGAATATCAACTCCTCCCCGCAGCGCCAGCAGACCGGGTAGCGATGGGTGAAATCTTCATAGCGGTATACCAATTCCTTCTCGACCAGGTTCTCGTGGATAGGTTTGGCCGACTCGGCCACCGGCATACCACTAAGCCAATCGAACCCGTCGATAAAAACGCCGGCTTCATTGAGCGGCGCGATTACTGGGAAGTCATGTTCCTTCCCTAGTTGATAGTCCTCAGCGCCTGCCCCAGGAGCGATATGCACGATCCCCGTTCCCTCTTCCTCGCCCACATCTTCCCAGAGGATCACCTGGTGAATTTCCGGTGCTTTGCTATCAACCTGTGCCGGCAGCTCATCAAACGGACCGATGTAGCGCCACCCTTCCAACTCTGCCCCAGAAAGCTCGCCCTCAATCTCGTATTCGCCCGTGAGTGCTCCCAATGCGCCTTTGCTTAAATAAAAGTACTCCCCGCCTTGGCGAACTTGCACATAAGTTAGCTCTGGCCCGACCGCAGCCGCCACGTTGCTGGTGAGGGTCCAGGGGGTTGTCGTCCATACCAGCAGGCTTTCTCCGGGGCGGTCAACCAGCGGAAAGCGAAGCGTGAGACTTGGATGGGTCAGCTCTTGATAGCCCTCGGTGACAATTTCGTGTTGGCTGAGGCCCGTGCCGCAACGGCCGCACCAGGGCATGACATCGCGCCCTTTGTAGATCCAGCCACGATCGAAACAAGACTTGAGTACCGCCCAGATGGTGTAGTTGTTGTCATCGGAAAAAGTGAAGTACGAGCCGCCTAGCTCGCGGGAACCAAGGCGCCCAATCATGCTTTCAGCCGAGCCACTAACTGGACCTGCCGAACCCTCGACACTGACCGTTTGCAGCGGGTCTTCTCCCAAGCGCGCACCGAGCTCTCTCAGCTGCTCAGGCTGATCCCAATCCATCCAGTAACCAAGCCGGATGCTTTGCTCGGTCATTACGGCCGCAAATTCCAACACCCGCTGCTTGCACAGCACCACAAATTCAGCCAACCCGAACTTCTCGATGTCGCGCTTGGTCTCAAATCCCATATCCCGCTCAACATTGACTTCTACCCAAAGACCCTGGCTGTCAAATCCATTTTGGTAGCGTGTGTGGTATCCCTGCATTGACTTATAGCGGTGAAACAGGTCTTTATAGGTTCGGCCCCATCCGTGGTGAACCCCCATCGGGTTGTTCGCCGTGATAGGCCCATCGATGAACGACCAGCGCGGCCCATCCTTTCGCAGCTCTCTGAGCGCCTCAAAGCTTTGGTTGTCGGCCCAAAACCTGAGGATCTCATGCTCCTGCTCGACGAAGTTCACCTTGCTCGGCACAGGCTCAAACATCGGTGGCTAGCCCTCCAGTTCCACAACCAGTCGCTTGTTGATGCGGCCCTTGCTCTTGTAGTCCACGACCCGGATCTGCCCTACCTCACTTGTGTTGGCGACATGGGTGCCGCCATCTGCTTGTAGATCGAGCCCATCAATCTCTACTACGCGCACCTCCTGGATGCCTTCAGGAAGCAGATTGATTTTGGTTCGGATAAGATCCGGGATCTGGAAGGCTTCTTCGCGGGGCAGCACATCCGCCGTCACAGGTCGCGCAGCTTTCACCTCAACGTTGATTTTTTGCTCGATTTCTTCTACCAATTCCTTATGCATGGTTTCGAACTCGAAATCCATGCGGCCCCGCCCAGGAGTCATATTTCCTCCCGTCACGCTGGCGCCGTAGTCGCGCCATATCACCCCGCACAAGATATGCATCGCGGTGTGAGTTCTCATTAGCTCATAGCGGTTTTCCCAGTCGACCACTCCAACGACGGTTTCCCCTTGTTGCAATCCAACGGGGTCAATCGCATGCCAAATAGCCCTTTCCTGAGCCTTCACCTTCGTAACCAGGAAAACATCATTTCCACGCAACAATTGGCCTTTGTCGCTGGGCTGGCCACCCCCGCCCGGATAAAAAGCGGTGCGATCCAGCTCTACCCGCCCATTGGAAATTGAAACTACTTTCGCATCAAACTCCTTGAGATATGCGTCTTCGTGATATAGCTTCTCTGTCATTTTCTGCTTCATCAACCGCGATTAAGCAAAAACTCTCGCCCCAGATTTAGGGACGAGAGATGTTTTCGCTCCCGCGGTACCACCCTAATTCCCGCAAATGCGGGCGCTCATAGGGCACTCCCGAAGCTTCGGTTCATGCCCGCGCCCGGGTAACGGTGGGCGAATTCGGCTTCCTTAGTCGTACCTGGGGTACTTTCAGGTTGCGGCTCCCGGGTGATATTCGACTGGCTACGCCGCCTCGGCTCTCACTTTCCCGAGTTCGCTTTCGACACCGGCCAAGCCTACTCTTCCCGTTCACAGCCTTTCGATCTGCGGGATTATCTCATACCGGGAATAGTGGGTCAATGACCCAGGGCTTTCACGGTCTCCGATCGAGCTTGATGAACTAACTGAACGCTTCCAAACTTTGTAAGCAATTTGCTTGCAGATGAATGTAGTTCTCGGAGAGCTGAGTTCTTGACTTTCCATTCTCCCGCTAGCTGCTTCAGAACTAGACGGCTGTCGCCACGGACCGTAAGACTGATTTCACCTGGGTCAGTCCCACGCGATGATAGCTCCTTCAGCAGAGCTCTAAGGCCCTCGATCAGAGACTTGTATTCGGCTTGATTATTGGTGCCGTGACCAAACCGTCGTCTACTGGGATGAGATTGCGGAGCATCTGCGAGCTGCCAACGGAACGATCCGTAGGATTCGCCAGGATTTCCCACACTGCCTCCGTCAAATGTCAGTTCGCAGGACAAAATGCCGCTACTCCCCACCAAACCTCATCTGATAAAGTGCAATTAAATTTCGTTCATGGAGATCTTCCGCCAAGCCGTTCATCAGAATGCGGCTTTTCCCGCAGTCCTCAATGCCAATCTTCGCTAGATATGCCATTGGGTCCTTTCTGCGTGAGGCCGTCTGAACGTGTCGCCGAACGGCAGAGAGATAGGAGAGATTCGCTCGAACCGCCGTGGAGACCTCCCCTCTCAGCACCGATTCCCCATGACCTTGAACGAGATTCTCGAGCTTCAGTCGAGGAATCGACTTCAAACTGGCAACCATCACGTCGTAGTCTCCATCGGCGAGGTAGGGAACCGGCATCATCACATCACCAGAAAACAAGACCCGATCTTCGACAAGCAGGACACCGACTCCATCTTCGCTATGGCCCGGAAGCGGAATCATTTCCAGCGTTCTTTTTCCAACCCGGACCGTGGCGCTGCCGTCCACAAACGTCACACTCGGAAGGCGAATGCGAACATCCGCCAATTCGCGATTTACTTCTTGCGAGGCCTTGAGCGCCTCGCGGCCCTTGGTGTCCAGAAACTGGCGGCAGAGTGCATGCGATATGATGGTGGCGCGTGGGAAAAAGCTGTTCCCCAGAGTATGGTCCGTGTGATAGTGCGTGTTGATGATGTACCGAACTGGACGTCCCAGTCGATCCTCTGTAAATCGCTTGATTTCCTGAATTTCATCCGGAAATGCTAGCGTATCGATTAGGACTGCGTAGTCTGACCCAACGACCGCACCGGCGTTCACCTGTGCGTAGACTTCGCTGGTAAATACGTAGACGTTGTCTGAAACTCGTTCGCGGATCATAGAAGGGCGTCAGAATAACATAACCGCGACTTGACGGTCAAATCTGCTTTACATAATGCCGAAGGTTTCGGTAAGGGGAATCTGCAGGATCCTTTGAAGATTAGCAGTATGGATCGGGAAGGAAGTCTGCAAGGCCGCCAGAAGCGTAGGGCTAAGGATCGGTAAGGGAGTCTGCCAGGTCGTCCGAAGCGTAGGGTTGTGGATCGGTAGGGGAGCCTGCAGGATCGCTTACAGCCTAGGGGTAAGGGGGTGTGTCAGCTCTAGTGAATTCGGGTGCGTCCTCCTCCATCGTGAAACCTCGCCGACCATTGAATTCTACGAAATTAGTCTGGCCGGGCTTCAGATAGAGGAAGGCCGTATAGGATCGACCCGCAAAATCAATTTGCAGCTGATACGCGCCTTGTGGGAGGTCGCCAATTACAAAGTTTTCTTGATAATACTCATCGGGTTGTATGGTTCCCAAAGCGTAGGACCAAACATCCCATATTTGTTCCGTCTCCATTGACTTGATCTGAACGAGGTACTCCCTGAGCGGGCGCCCCCAGGTGTCCTGCACGCGACCGGCCAACACTCCCCAACCCTCCGCAGGAACGGTCCAGAGCTCGGGATTACGAGACGCGAAGTAGCGATTCTCATCCGTACGGACCTCGAAATGAAGGTGCGGGGCGCTTGCATGCCCGGTATCGCCCACCGTACCGATCCTGTCGCCAGCCAATACGCGCTGGCCCAGCCACACCGTCGCCGATTCGAGGTGAGCATAGACGCTGTATAAGACTTGGCCATCATGGCCGAAGTCATGCCGTATGGCAACTGCCAAGCCGTAGGGGTCGGTCAAATCGTAGACTCCTCCATAGAGGCCGAACCCGACCCAGATGACTTCGCCACTACCGGCAGCAACCACAGGACTGCTTCGATCGGCAACCAGGTCAACCCCGGTATGAGTACTTTCCTCACCGAAGGCCGTGCTTCCATATCGATAGCGTGGATTCGGCCAATTAACGTCACCAGATGGGATGGGGCGCGTGAAGTAATAATGATCCGTAGGCAGTATTGCAAGTGGGATCTGATAAGGCGGCGGACGCCAGGCAGAGACAGGGCTTAGAACATTCTCCGGCAATTCGACCTCTGCGCGAGGAGACTCAAGGTCGGGAGATAGAGGCACCACGGCTTCCTCTGCTTCCTGCAAGGTTGGAGCTGGTTGATTTATCGGAACTATGGCAGGTGCCGTTTGACTAGGAACGGCAATCTGCTGCTGCGCGCAAGCAGCCAGTAGTAGCCCGAGCAATGGCGTGCATTTTGTTGACGGCATGCTAGGGGGTTGCTGTTTGTCCTAGTGTTGGCGTCGGGGTTCTCCACCTCCACCACCAGGGTGTTGGAGTGGGTCGCGGAGTATTTGTCGGCGTTGTCGTTGGCGTCTGGTAAGGAGTGGGTGTAGCAATTGCTGATGCTGGGTAGAGCTCATGCATAGCACTTGTCCAATCCAGCCCCTCCATGAGCGCGAATTCATCGAAACGCGCGCCAGGATAGAAACTTCGCCAATTCGGCATCGCAGGCAGTCGCACAAACCCATAATCGGCTGCGAGTGCTGTGAAGTCAATGTAATAGCCTTCGGGGATGGTCGGTTGGCGACTGCCTCCTGCATCATAAGCGATCGGGTCGCCGATGTATCGAGAAGTAAAGTCCCAGGGAAGGCTCCTCAGAGGTTCTCCAAGGCTTCCATCCTGTACACTCGCACGAACATAGACGTGCCAGAAGGTTTCAAGGCCGAATTCCTCACGCACCACTTCGACCCACCCCGCTTGCACCGCTGCCTGACTAATTGAGAAGGCTCGTCCCGTATAGAGCCAATCGTTGTATGCATAGCCAGGTGGCAGGGGCTCGTTGATGCCCACAAAAGCGCGCTGGAGGTTCGACAAAAAATCCCAGCCGCTCTCATTCAATATGCGGAGGCGGAGCGCATCAAAGGCCTCGTCCGCTGCATCTGACAGCCGCAAACCCGAAGGAGTGACATTTGCCAGGGCAACGAGCACAAGGCGATCGCCGACCGTGCTGGGCTCGTCCTGAACAGGTTCGAAAAGAGGCTCCGAATTGACGATTGGATAGGACCCGAGCTTTAAAAAAGCTTGGGGAGACCAATCCAATTCTGAGATTCTGCCCGAAAGGGTTCCGCTGCCCGGCGGGATCGATTGCTCAAGCGGATACGTAACGATGTGTGAAGTGTAGGGAGTTCTCAGGATCCCTGCTATTGATTTTCCATTCCCGGACCAGACTGGATCCGAGCCCTGACCGACCCATTTTGCAGGAGATTCGTCCACATCGGTCGGCATCCTCTGGATGCCATAGATGCCTTCGACCTGCACGGAAAAGGCGATTTGGGACCCATCCGAATTGAAAGCCGGGTCGAGTTCCTCGATGAGCGGAGATTTTGTGATGTTCGAGAACCGATCGGTGGGCTTGTCGAGATCTGCAATGTAAATGTCCGGCGATCCACTGCGGTCGGATACAAAGGCAATGCGCCGTCCACCCGGATCCCAGGCCGGAGCGGTATCCGAACCCGGGTTGTTTGTCAGCTGAATTGGAGATTGGCTTCCGTCTAGCGGCAGTATCCAAATATCGAAATTGTCTTCGTAGTATGCCTCATAGGCTACCCAGAGGCCGTCGGGAGACCACGTGGGCTTTCCTTCGTAGCCCGGAGTATCGGTAACTTGTTGCACCTCACCAGTCTCCAAATCCATAACATAGAGATCCCAGTTCCCGGATTTTCTGGAGGCGAAGGCAATTTGGTCCACGCTTGGATTAACGACGGGGTTACGGTCATCCCAGCTGCCTGCTGTTAATTGGAATGCGTTAGGTTCTCCCAACACTTGTGCCCAGATATGGCTGTACCCATTGACCCGTGCGGCGACTACAAAGGTTTCGCGGTCAAGCGCATCACTTATTCTGGCGACTGGGGTTGAAGCTGCCGCTTGAGGTTGAGGCGGGACGGGTACCTGAGCGATTTTGGGAAGAGAGGGTGCGCTTTCGGCGGTGAGCCCTGCCAAACCTAAAATTGCGATGAGCAAAGCAACACCCACCGCGAGCGTTACTACTACGTTGCGCGCAAATCGGCCCTTCAAGGTGCGACTTCCCTGCGGCTCCGTCGAGGCCGCAAGATTATACACTTCGATGCAAGGGCGATGCCACAGGGGGAAAAACGTAAAGGGCCACCCGATTTGGGTGACCCCTTATGACAGGTTTTTGGCGGACTGGGATTCAAGCCCGCGTATCTATAAGGAGGAAACTACCAGCGAGCAGATGCTGCGGCGGAAGGCAGCTCGAATGAACCGGAGAAGTTCTCCTCATCGCCGCCCTGGGCACGGTATGCCCGTACCAGGGCATCTGGGGCCAGGTAGTGGGCGGCGAAGTACTCAGCCGAATCCCTCAACTCCGACATCAGTAAATCGGGCAGCCCAAGGTCACGTCCATGCTTGCTTGTGATCATGGCGCACAGAGTCTCTCTCGCCAGAGCGAAGCGGCGATCTTCGGGCTCCAGATCCACCCGAACGAATATGCTGCCGCGCTGGCCTGGCGGCCGAGCGAAAGTGGCGTCCCACAGGTTCGAATACATGTCTACCACACCGAAGTCTTCCTGGTAGGCCGTCGGTGGGTGATTGAGCACATCCTCCACCGGAACGGGCGGCTCCGAGACCCCGCTAAACTCCATCAGGGCGCGTGCCACATTCTTCAGGAACCAGTGGCGTTCTTCTCGCGAGACGGGGATCATGCCACCTGCTCTTGGTCAGCCTGCGACTGATCTGCTGGGAGTAGCCCTTCCACGGGCGATGGGAGCTCGATGCGAGGCGCCGGCATTTCAGCTGCCTTCACGAAGCGGTACGAAATCACCGCATACTCCGCCCAGGAATCAGACTCGATTCCCTCAAGCTGCGCTCGAAGGTCGGGAGTGAACTCGAGCTCGTCGAGAACGTCCCCGATGCGTCCAGAGCGAAAAGCCTGGACTACGGTTGGGTCAACTATGGATCGTGCTACTAGCTGGTTCAGTGCTTGCATGGACATGGTGTTGCCTCCTGTCATATTCAAGCTTCGGTTGATTTCTTCGTTCGTGTGCTTCTGAGCATTTTGCCGGTACGCGAAAATGGGCAGTCGAAACCGTTTGGCTCGCTGCCCAATTTGGATTCTGACTATTGATTAGTTAATATTGTTGCGCTATGTGGCTACGCCACCGTCTCCGCCGCGCATGGCAACCCCTTCACTCCCGATTTCCACTCTGGTAGGACTTTACTCGAAAGCTCTCATCCGATTCTCAACCGGAATCCATACGCCAATGCAATTGTACTAGTACTCGGGTAATGTTGTCCATCCCGGTGGGTGATCGATCTGCCGCCGGTCTTGACCCTCCCCGCAATCAGCTGATAAGTCGATCATATAGCTCACGGACTTCCTCAGATGGATCCAGGCCCAATTCGTCTGCGAGTAAGCGCACATACTCCTGGTAGTGTGCAACGATCTCGCTCCGGCGACCCAATCGGCCCAACGCTTCCAGGTAATACCGGTTAGCTTCGTCTCGAAGAGGGTCGATTCTAAGCGCGTCCCTCAGCAAAGCAACCACATTGGATGGCTGCCCTTGAAGCAGCGCTTCCTCGGATAGGTTCTCCAACAGATCAAGGTATCGAAGCTCAAGCGAACGTCTTCGTTCATCAATCCACTCGGAATCTAGCTCAGGCAGGAACTCTCCGCCGTACAGGTTCACCGCTTCGGTTAAAGCGAACATCAACCTTGGGTCGCCCGGAGGAAGGCTTTCGGCGACCGAAGCGGCTTGCTCGAATTGGGAAACGTCATATCGTGTGCTCGAATCGGAAGCAATGCTGTATAAATTTCCGTCGAATTGGATTGCGTCCTTGCCTAATTCACGTCGAATGCTGTAGATGGCGGTGTGCAGGCTCGAAACTTGGCGTCCCGGAGCATCATCCGGCCAAAAAGTCTCCATTAGCTGGTCTCGAGGAACCCTTGGGCGCTCTATCAGGTAGAAAAGGATCTCCCTAGCCATGGGTTTTAACCCTTCTGCATCGACCCCATTGACGAGGACCAGCGACGATCCCAAAGCTCGAATTGCAAGGCGGATTTCGCTATCAGTCTTTTCGTCTAATGTCTCATATTTGCGCTCAATTGCTTGCAGCGTATCGACCCGCCCCATGATCAACGCGAGCATCGCATCTGATTTTAGGTGCTCAACGGCGAAGGCCCGGAATGGATCGTCAAACCGCAGTTCTCCAGCAATGGCCTGTTCGGTACCGTACCGACCTGCAAGGGTCAGCGCCTCGACGAGGTTTTGGATCGCGCGTCCCTCGTTGTCCGTCTTGAATGCCGCGCGTGCCATGAAGTAATAGACCAACGTCAGCTCCTGCGCTTCAAGACTGCGAGCTCCTTTCCGGATCAGAGCCCGCAGGGATTTGATCGCCTGCTCTGGAGAGGCCTCGGATTCAAGTGCTGAGAGCTGAATTCGAATATTACTTGGTGCGTGCTTGGTCTCCTCAACCAGGAGCGCCCGCTTCAGCCATTCGTGAGCCAATGCGGCTCCGCCTCGCCGACGGTGAAGAATGCTCGCCTGGACGCAGGTGTAGCGTATCCAGTAGACGACATCCAGCTCCATCAAGATGTCGAGCGCCCGGCTGTAAAGCTCGGCCGATTGAAGCGCCAATCCAATATCGTTGAACACGTCCGCCTGTCGCAGGATAGCGATTGCCTCTCGGAGCAGGCTTGCCGAATATCGAGCATTCTTAAGGGCATCACGGCCGTAGCCGAGCGCCTGTTCGAATTGTCCGGCATGGTGAGCCCCCATTGCCATATTGCCATTGGCAACCGCGAGCAGCACCGGCGCTCCAATCTCCTGGGCAAGGACAAGCACTCTACCGAATGTCCGATACGCCTCTCGGTTCTTCCCCTGAGCTTCTTGGCATATGGAAAGATCGATCAAAGCCGCGACAAGGTTAAACTCCTCTCCAGGCTTAGATAATAGAGCTACAGCTTCATTTGCCAGTTCTTCAGCAGCATTCGCTTCGTTTTCTCCCAAGAGCGCCAATGCCTTGAGCCGCAGCGCAGCAGCTAGATTTCGGTGGTTGGCCCTCTTCCTGTAAATGCTTGTTACCTCTTCGGCCGCCCGGATAGCGTCAGAGAACGACCCTCGCCGGTAAGCAATATGCCCGCTCAGGGTTTGCGACCTGGCGCGCACATCCTTACTTGATTGATCGCCAATATGCCTCGAGACCTTATTGAGAATGGTTTCGGCCTCTGCCAGATTTCCTCTATTAACTTCTGATGCCACTAGATACAAATATAGGTTGGGAATTCTCCCCGATTCTTTCTCCAATAACTGTGCCCAGCGTTCTAGAGTCTGAATTCGACCTCGCTCAAACATTTCCTGGGAAAAACGTTCTGCAAGCTTAGCTGCGCGTGCTTGGGAACCGGCTTCGAGTAAGAGATCAACCGCCTGCTCCTTTGATCCACGCTCCAGGTGGTAATCAGCGGCCTGCCGTCTCAGAAAATTCAATTTCTTAGGCTCGGCGCCTTCCTGGGAACTGACAAGGAATTCTCGGAATAACGGATGGAATTCATAGGTTCTTGGGGTTGATTCCGAGGCCGTAACAAAAAGCCCTTTTCGAACCAGCCTTCCCAGGTATTTCTGGCTGTCCTCACGATCCAGGACTTCATTACAGGCTTCGGAGGTCATAATCGGTAGGACGGAAGCATCAAGAGCAAAGCGTCGCAAGTCATCCGGCTGCCGGTTTAGGACGACCGAAGCTAGATACTCGTAGACCATCGGTCGGCCGCCACCGATAAGCGAGCCTGCTCCCAGATCCGCTACGGTACCCGACATTACGATTCCTGTTACCCAACCACGACTTTCCTCCAACAGCTTGTCAATTTCCGCATCCGTCAACGGCTCACCCTGCTGTTTCTCCGTGAGCTTGACCAATTCCTCACGCGTCAAAGCCAGGTCGTGGGGCCCAAACCCCGCCAGGTCGCGCTCGGCCATTAGTCGTGCAAGCGAAACCTCCAGAACCTCCCTCCCCGCTGCAATTACGGTGGCTTGCTCGGGAAGGTCTTCTAGGAATCGATCTAAGAAATGTAGGACGGGTTGGGATTGGTTAATGAGGTGAACGTCGTCGATTGCGATAAAGAATGTTTCCGCAATCTGCTCATCGATGGCGCCGGCAAACGCTACTGCAAGCGCCTCTGGCGAAGACTTTGCCAGGGTCCCAAGGTCAGGCTTCCCTTTTAGCCGTCGGAAGCGGCTCTGGAGCGAAGCTCCGAGCACTTCGGCAAAGCGCATAACATCCCACTCAGCCTCCGATAGGCGCATCCAGCAGACCGTAAAGTCCGTACTAGCGCCAAAATCTGCAAGTAATGTGGTTTTCCCATAGCCCGCGGGTGCTGCGATTGCGATCAGTTTGCGCGGCATGTTGCCGTGGATAGCATCCACCAGCCGATCGCGATGAATACCATTGCGCTCATCGAAGGCGGGAGGGTTGATCGCATGACGGATTAAGGGATCTCTGCTCGCCATGCTGGCCTCAGCGGCTCTTATTCGATTCGGAGAGAGAAAATTGAGTTTCGCTCCTGTCGACTTCTCCCTGCTCTTCATAGAGTAGGCGTGCGACAAGGGTGTACCGTGAATCCAGCTCAGGACGTTGAAGGTGAAGCGTCAGTGACATGGTGGCGTCAGTTGCTTCCACGATACTGCTGGTAGCCACCTTCACCCCCTGCTCATCCAAGATCTCCAGGTCGATCGTTGGCTGTGCCTGGAAAGGAGTCACGGACAAGCGCACCAGCAGGCGCTGGGCATCTGGATAGGGCTCGACCTCCACGCTCCGCCAGGACACTTGATCCGGCGGCAACGGTGCTTCTGCCGGATCTCTGAATTCGATATCCATTCCGCTCTGTGGGATCGACCCCTTCGCATTATATATGCCGAAACCTTATGCAAAGTAAAGGGTCCCTAGGACCTTTGTCCTATCCCGAGCGTTCCATTAATGTGGCTATGCGCACTATCCCCTTCATCCGTCCCTCAGGGGTAGAATCACGCCGGAGGATCCAATGCAAAGGTTTGAAACACGAGCGATTCATGCTGGACAGCCAGCCGATCCAACAACCGGTTCGATAATGACACCGATTTATCAAACTTCAACTTTCAAACAGGAAAGTGTGGGGCAAAACAAGGGCTACGAGTATTCTCGAAGCGGCAATCCAACCCGAACCGCACTTGAGAGCTGCCTTGCCTCCCTGGAGGGCGGCCAGTTTGGTATAGGGTTCTCATCAGGTATGGCGGCCATCGACGCCATTGCGCATCTCCTAGAGCCGGGAGATCACCTTCTGGCCGTAAACGATCTTTACGGTGGCACCTACCGGCTGTTCCAATCTGTATTTGCCCCATCAGGTATTGAGTTTTTATATGCATCCGCGGAAAGCCCGGAAGCTTTCACGGAGCAACTCAAGCCCAACACGAAGTTGGTTTGGCTGGAGTCCCCCACGAATCCACTGATGCAGCTTTGCGACATCGCTGAGATTTCGAAACAAGCTAAGATCAAGAATCCTGATGTGCTGGTAGCAGTAGATAACACATTTGCCACGCCGTACCTGCAGCGACCCCTGGAACTGGGGGCGGACATCGTTCAGCACTCCACCACCAAATACCTGAGCGGGCATTCCGACGTCGTAGGCGGGGCGATCGTCACGGATCTTCCCCAAGTTGCAGAGCAACTTGCCTTCTACCAGAACTCGATCGGCGCCATACCTGGCCCCTTTGACTGTTTTTTGGTGCTGCGCGGCATTAAAACGTTAGCGGTTCGAATGGATCGTCATTCTGTAAACGCTCGGCTGGTTGCAGAGCATTTGCAGGAGAAGCCCGCTATCAAGCTAGTGAATTACCCTGGGCTATCCAGTCACCCACAATTTGAGCTTGCTGAACGACAAATGGATTCAGCGGGCGGCATGATGTCCATCGTTGTGGACGGAGGCGCCGAGGAGGCCAAACGAATCGCAGAATCCACGAAGGTCTTCAGCCTTGCCGAATCTTTAGGAGGCGTGGAATCGCTGATTGAAGTTCCAGCTGCGATGACGCACGCCTCAACCGAAGGTTCTGGCTTAGAGGTCGATCCGGCACTAATTCGATTGTCGGTGGGTCTGGAGGCAGTGGAGGATCTTATTGAGGACCTGGATCAAGCACTCGCCGCCTGATCATTCGTCGAAAACAAACGTGGATTCGGCGTAAAAGCGTACCCTGCGCTGCTCCACCCGCTGGTGGATCCACTCCGCAAGGGCTAGCCGCTTATCTTCAACGGGAGATTGATCCGCAAGCATTGCCAGCGGAAAGTTCATTCTTAGGGCACGGGGAGAGATCACGAAGCGCGTCACGCCGCTGGGAAGCAGCTGACCACCCATAGCGATCTCGACCACGTCATCGACGCTGAATTGCGGAAACACAATCAGGCAATTCATATCGGGATACAGTTTCGATAATCCATTCATGTTGGAAGCTGTTGTGCGATCACGCCTGAAGCGACCTTCGTACAGGCTCACAAGTTCGGTTAGGCAAGCTTGCTTATCTGCGATACTCTCTCCAACAATCTCGAGCTGCCAGGTCTCACCGTCCGGCAGCACCATATAGGCAAGTGATTCCCCACGCACCGGGGCTTCAGCTGCTCGAAATTCAATTGTTTGGCTTACATTCACTCCGTTGATCTTTCGCACGTTTTCCAGAAAGGAGCGCATATCACCTTCGCTCAGAATGTGATTCCAGCTCCTAACTTCCACGGCATCATCAGCTATTTGAACCAGCATATGGGGAAGACCTATTTGCCGAACGGCCATCGTGCGGTTGGCACCGTCCAGTACCACATACTTTTCGGATTCGCTATCCATCCGCCATACCACGGGTGGATTCTTGAGAAAACCCTGCGACTGCAGCAGCTGGACCAGCTGCTGGGACCGTGCCTCATCGATATCCTCATGCAGCTGCATCGACTCGGTGTCAACGATCTGTATCTCGGGAAGATCGGGAATCTGGCTCATGATCCGTCGAGCGTGGCGACATACTCAAGCGCATCGATGACCGTCACGATTCCTGTAGGACCACCCACTTCATCCGTTAGCACAATGACTTTACGGGATACCAACTCGGGCAAGACTTCTTCGAGCGGATCTGCCTCATGGGCACGCCCGATGTCTTCATTGACCATTGAAGCGATAGACTTCGCAGCGTCGTGATCCGATTTGAGCATGTGGTCCAGCAGGTCGACCTCTGAAACTAGACCCACCAAAGCTCCTTTTTCGTCCACGACGGGAAGCTGTGAAACTCCGTTGTCCCGCATGCGGGAGATAACGTCCTGCAGAGGATCGTTTTCCGTCGCGATAATCAAATTCGATATGCCGCGCGCGCTGGCAATCTCACTAACCGGCACCCGTCGGCGGTCAAGTTCCAAGAAGCCGTGCTCGCGCATCCAATCGTCGCTAAAAACCTTGGAAAGATAGCGCGAGCCCGAATCGGGAAATACCACGACCATGAGCCTATCCGTACCGAGCCCTTCCGCGGCCTTGACCGCTCCAGCAAGCGCTGCACCAGACGATCCACCACAGAAGATGCCTTCCTCTCTGACCAGGCGGCGGGTCCATCGGAACGCCTCGGCGTCATCGACCTGGACCACCTCATCCACCAATCCTAAATCGAGCGTGGTCGGAACAAAATCTTCACCGATACCCTCGATCTTGTAGGTCGAGGCCTCAATTCCCTCACGTGTCCCTCCTGCCTTCCAAACGTCATGCAGCAGCGACCCCTTTGGGTCAACTCCGATGATGCGCACGTTATGAGCATTTTCGCGCATGAATTGCCCGATCCCGGAGATGGTTCCACCAGTACCCATGCCAATTACGACATCGGTCACCTTGCCGTCCGTTTGCTCCCAGATTTCTGGTCCGGTCGTCAGTCTGTGGCTCTCCGGATTAGCAGGGTTGTGATACTGGTTCGCCAAAACCGAGTTCGGGGTCTCCTCTACGATTCGCTCGGCAACTGAGTAATAGGAGCGGGAATCATCGGGCGCAACGGCGGTTGGAGTGATTACGACCCTTGCCCCGAAGGCTCTCAGCAATTGAATCTTCTCCTGGCTCATCTTGTCTGGCATGACAAATACCGCTTGATAATCCTTCAATGCGCAGGCGATTGCTAACGCAACTCCCGTGTTGCCCGACGTGGCCTCAACCACCGTTCCGCCGGGCGAAAGCTCTCCAGATTGCTCATAAGCCTCCAGAATCGGCATCGCAATCCGATCTTTGACAGAGCCGCCTGGATTGAAGAACTCCAGCTTGGCGAGTATTTGACAGGGGATACCATGGGTCACGCGGCTAAGTCTTACCAGCGGAGTTCTGCCGATGGTTCCCAGAATATCTTCGTAGACTTGCATGGAGATTAGGGATGAAATCCTTGAATTCAAGCCTACCATAGCAGGCAAAGAAGGAACAAGAAGGTTTGTGCGTTACAATCAGCGCGATCACCGCGCAGCACGGCAGATCCCCGTAATAAGTACCTTGATCCACCATTCAGGAGGAAGAATGTCCAAGGAAGCTCTCGATTACGCCTATGCGAACAGAGAACCGGCACTGGAGGAATTGAAATCGATCATACGCATTCCCTCGGTTTCAACCCTGCCGGAACACGAAGCGGACATGACTGCTGCGGCTAACTGGCTGGTCGAACGATTGGACCGGCTCGGGTTCCAGGGCCGTGCGATAGAAGCTGGTGGTCCGCCGGTGGTCTACGGCGATTGGCTCGGAGCCGGCGCAGGTGCTCCGGTGATTCTGGTTTACGGACACTACGATGTCCAACCCGTAGACCCCCTGGAGTTGTGGCACAATCCCCCGTTCGAGCCCGAAGTGCGCGGCGATGATCTATTTGCCAGAGGAGCTTCGGACATGAAAGGCCAAATCGTCGCCCACCTGAAGGCGGTGGAAGCACTCAAGGAAACGAGCGGCGTGCCTGTAAATATCAAATACATGTTCGAGGGGGAGGAAGAGATCGGCTCCACTCACCTCGCCGAATTCATAGACGCCCACGAGGATTTGCTACGGTGCGATTTCTGTCTCAATATCGACGCCGGTGTGATAGGCCCTGATGCGCCCGCAATCACGTACGCTATCCGAGGTATGGCCTATTTTGAGATCCGGCTTGAAGGGCCACCGGGAGACTTGCACTCAGGCACGTTTGGCGGTGCGGTCGTAAACCCTGCCAACGTGCTGGCAACTCTCATCAGCAAGATGCATGACGAGCAGGGTCGGGTAGCGCTGCCGGGTTTTTATGATGATGTCAAGCCGTTATCCGATCAAGAACGATCCGAATTGGACAGTCTTCCCCAGACGGATGAGTGGTGGAGTGAGCAATCCGGAGCGGCCGTCCTGGGGGGTGAGCAAGGTTTTTCTGCTACCGAGCGGGCAACGGCCAGACCCACGCTTGATGTAAATGGAATGCTCAGCGGCTTCACGGGTGAGGGCGGCAAGACCGTTCTTCCTTCGAAGGCAATGGCAAAGGTATCAACCCGTCTAGTTACCGACCAGGATCCGGACAAGGTCTATGAATCGTTGTTGGCTTTCATGGAACAAGAAGCACCTCCCGGGATTAGCTGGGAAGTTGACATGTTGGCTGGTGCGGTGGCATCGGTTATTAACCGAGAATCGGTTGAGGCCAAGGCTGCTTTGAAAGCGCTAAAAGCGGTCTGGGGAGTACCTGCTAGGTTTAAGCGTGAGGGTGGATCGGTGCCAGTCGTTGGTATGATCGAAGAGATGCTCGACGTCAAGACTCTTATGTTGGGGTTTGGGTTGCCGGACGACAATCTCCATGCACCTAATGAGAAATTCCATCTCCCCAATTTCCACCGCGGCATAGATACCTTCATTTACTTTATGACCTCTTTAGCGGCGTGAGCACGGATAAATCACGCCCCATTTACGGTGGGCAGGCCGTTATCGAGGGCGTGCTCATGCGCGGAACGCGCAACTACAGCATTGCAGTACGCACCCCGGATCGATCTATCGTGATCGAATCTCAAGAATTTGGTCCCAAAAACAGAGCACGCTGGCTCAAAATCCCCTTCCTGCGGGGTCTGTTGATCTTGTGGGAATCGCTTATTATCGGGATGCGGGCGCTCACTTTTTCCGCGAATGCTCAAGCGGAGGACGAAAGCGAGCGCATTGAAGGCACGTCCCTGACACTCACGCTGCTCGGCTCAATTGCAATCGCGCTCTTTGCATTTCTGTTGCTGCCAGCCGGCGTAGCGGTGCTTCTTCAGCGCCTGCTTAGCGTGACTGACCTAGCGGCAAATGTGATTGAAGGAGTGATTCGGTTGAGTTTGTTGATTGGATACGTGTGGGGTATCGGCCGTATGCCTGAGATCGAGCGCGTATATGGCTACCACGGTGCCGAGCACATGACGATTCATGCTTTTGAGGCAGGTGCTCCGCTGGATCCCGAATCAATTCGTTCGTATCCAAGAGAACACCCGCGTTGCGGCACGGCCTTTCTTCTGACGGTCGCGCTGCTATCGATCTTGCTGTTCAGCCTGATTGGCCCCCTACCGTTGATGCCTAGGCTCGCGAGCCGAATCCTGTTCATCCCTGTTCTGGCTGCTCTGGCCTACGAGTACATCCGCATTACTGCGCGCTTCGCCGATCGAGCGTGGGTCAGGCTGCTTATGTGGCCTAATCTTGCTCTGCAGCGGCTGACCACTCGGGTGCCGAGTGCGGGCATGATCGAGGTGGCAGTCGCCTCCTTTGAGGCGATGCGGTTGCGTGAAGATGAAAGGGAAGTCGGGTAATCTAGCCCGATACTAAGCGTGCGATCTCAGCCTCACCATCCAGGCGGCGACGCTGAAACTGGGAGAGAGGTACGCTCAAATTGTAGTCATCGATACGCTGATTGAGCTCTTCGGTCGCTTTACGGAATTTTTCTACTGCCCGAGCCCAGGTCGGAGAATTCTCAAGTTGCTGGCCCCGGCTCTTCAACCAAAGCATCCGCTGAGACAAGCCTCTTTGTGCTTCGGCCCATTCTTTATCGATTTGCTGCCTGACTTCGATCCAGGGTAGTGCAAAACCGTGGTCGACGAGCAGGCGGTGCGCCAAATTCTCGTCGCTTGCCAAGGCATCCAGCGAAAGCGGCTCCCCCCTTCCGGGAAGATCGTCAAACTCACCGTCTTCAATCGCCTGCGCGATTCTCCGTTCTATTGCGGAACTCATAGCTGGATCACAATGTCGGTGTGCTAGACCGACTTTACATCAGGGTATTCGATTATTCAATCGATCGCCCGTCCAAATACGATAGAATGGCGACCTCCCCAATGACCGCAATTCTAAGGTTGCGCAAACAGGAATTCGAAGTGAAATCCGGCATGACGGTGCGCGATGCTATGTTGAAGCACGATATCCAGCCAGAAGCCGTGATTCCCACTCGTGACGGTGAGCTGATAACCGATGACGAGATTATCCGCGAGGGGGAAACCATCCGACTAGTAGCGGTCATATCGGGCGGAATGCAAGCGTGAAGTGCCAGAAATGCGGCACGGAGGCAGCTTTCAACATGCGCCAGCACAGGCTTGCACTATGCCGTGAGCACTACCTTGAGTGGCTTCCCGCTCAGACACTCCGCTTCATCGAAAAGTACGGCATGTTCCGGCCAGGCGACCGTATTCTGGTTGCCGTTTCAGGCGGCAAGGATTCGCTCGCACTCTGGGATGTGCTCAATGGCTTGGAATATCAGGTTGACGGTCTATATATCGGCTTAGGCATCGACGGTGGGATCGAATACTCCGCTCAATCGTATCGTTATGCATCTGAATTTGCACGCGTGCGCGAATTGAAATTAATTTCGGTGGATGTCGAGGCCAGTGAAGGCGCAACGATTCCGGTGGCTGCGGAACTCACGATGCGCGGACGAGACAAACCGTGTTCACTGTGCGGTATGACGAGGCGTCACATCATGAATCGGGTGGCACTTGAGGGTAGCTATGATGTTCTCGCGACGGGACACAACCTGGACGATGAAGCTGCGGTCTTGTTGGGCAACACGCTCTATTGGTCTGGCGGATATCTGCAGAGACAGGGGCCGGTCCTAGAGGCCACTAAGCAAGGATTTGTAAGGAAGGTCAAGCCCTTTTTCCGTTTTTACGAGCGAGAGACGGCGGCGTACGCCCTGCTGCGCGGCATTGATTATGAATATGATGAATGTCCGCACTCGGATGGGGCAAAATCGATTTACTATAAAGAGCTTTTGAACACCCTGGAGCACGATCGGCCAGGAGCCAAGCTCAATTTCTATCTATCATTTCTGCGCGCCAAAAATGGAGGTTTGTTTGCCTCTGATCGTGATCCTGCCGCCGACACGCTTCACAACTGCTCAAATTGCGGACAACCGACCAGTGTTCCCGGAGAATGCGCCTATTGCCGTACCTGGAGCCAAATCCGAGTCAATTTAGAACAACCCGCCCTCACTCAGTAGGACACTTCCTTATTACCCCCTACCACCAAGCGGCTCCGCTCCCCCTCAATACTTGACTCTAGCTATGAACCCAGGCTTGCTCTGGCTGCAACGCTTCATGTCTGTTCGGAAGAATCAACCGGTAGACAGCCTCCGGCGCGGCAGGCGTGCCATTATGACTCAGCAGGCGGTTGACCGAAATCCCAAACAGTCGCTCGTTCTCATCAAGTAGCGGGCGAATCAGCTCCCAGTGATCTGGAGTCATCTCAGCGAACTCCCCTCCATTTAGCTGATCCGCGCCCACCATATGGTTGGGATCGCGCAGGAAAATCGCTCCGCCAGACGCGAGGGAAAACAGGTTGCCGCCCGGATAGGGCGTCTCCAGGTCGACCAGATGCCCAGCGCCATCGAATGAAACGCCGTTCAACACTACAAACCCCCCATCGTTGAGTGGATCTCCAGCCATAAATGACTCGGCAAGGTAATCCAGACAGGTGCCATTGATGACTACCCGCGGCTTGCCCACTGCATTGATGAGAGGTCGACCCGCAGCATTGCCCAGTACATAGGCTTCGCCTCCTTTGGCGCCGTACATGAAGGTCTGTCCAACATCGCCATGGACAACCAGTTTTCCGCTCTTCATGATCTGCGACAACTGATCCTGACCAGAACCATGAACGATGACCTGCGCGCCGTCGATACCGGATCCCAAATAGTCGCCAGAGGAACCATAGACATCGATCCGAATATCGCTCGTATCACCACCCAGCCCATTGGCGATGAAGCGCTGACCCTTTACGTTCATGACCACGATTTCCCGAAATCCGCGATCAACGAATGAACCGATCTCCAGAGCAAGTGAGTGTGGGCCTTGTGCGGGAAATCCTCTGGCGTCCAACACGACGGCCTGCCCCTGCTCAGGTAGAGCGAGCCCGTGTGCGTGGTAGTTATATTGACCGTCGGATTCGTCCCTGATGGCCTGGAGCCAATCTGCCAGCGCCTCGTCTACAATGGACAGCACGGAGCTGCGCCGCATCTGACCGGTGTTATACCGTCGATCTAGAAGCAGGCCGAGGAATTGCAGCTGATTGCGACGATCGAGATCGCTTTGAAGCAAACTGCTCAAAAAACCCTGAAGATCCGTATAGCTCCAGGAGCGTAGCTCGTCCTTCACATGATCGAATCTTTCATCCGTCATCGAGCCTGAAGCACCATTGATGCTAATCGACCCACGATAAGGTTCAGCGACCTCATCGATCTCGATCTGACGGCCAAACTTATCTCGGCAATACAGCTCAGCCTCTCCATCTGGTCCGCTTACAACATTGAACGAGAAGGCGCCCCCATCGGTATGGCTGCCCCCGCGCGCGTTCCATACCAAATCGGGTCGTGTCCAGAAGCGGTCATCGGTTTCGGCTACGCTTTCAAGCGCAGCATCTATGGCTTGCTTCTCGGATGCTGCGAAACCGATTGATGGCTGCCCGGCCTCCCCTTGCTGCAAGGCAAAAACCTGAGGTCTCAGCATGCTGGTATCCGTGATACCGAGCAGGCGCGCTTCCCGTGGACCCGCACCGTTCGGCAGTGATTGCGCCAGTAGAAAAAACCACGGTCCGTCTGGCGATCCGTGAATATGAGAAGCCTGCAGCTGCCCATAGATTTGGCGCTTTTCTTCTGGAAGCATGGCGAAGTCACGTTCCGTTGTGGGCGCCAACGTCTCGATAACATACTCCAACGGGTAATTAAACGTACGGTGATGAAGGTCAAATACGAGCGCCGACACCTCTGTATCGGTCAGAAACATGGGGCGGATATTATGCTGCGCCAGGTAGGAACAGACTGCTGAGTAGTTCGCAAAATCGCCGTTGTGCACCAGCGCCTCGTGCAATCCGACAAAGGGATGAGCGCCGCCCGGGTGCCATACGCGACCTTTGGTCGGGTAACGATGATGACCGATCCAAACGTGGGCCTGTATATTCTCCAGACCATAGACCCGAAAAACATCGTCTCCGAACCCTACCAGCTTCAGTACCAGCAAGTCTTTGCCATGCGAGAGCACAAAAGCCCGCGTATCTCCCAGCGCGGCATAGAAAGCTTGGTTCAGCGCGTAGCTATTCTGGTAGACAAATTCGTCTTCCAATTCATCCTTGTTGAGCTCGAGAAGCTTGGATGCAAATTCTGCCAACACGCCGGGCTTCGGCCGCGCGAAATAAGCCACCACTTTGGGCGGCCTCGGTTCCAGTTCCTCGAGCAGAGGGATTTCATGCGTGTGGTCGATATCGAAGTTGCTTGTGATGAACTGGCTTTCGACATCAGGCCTAGCGGTTTCGTCGAGGTAGGCGACTGCGATCAGGTAGTCATCTCTAAGGGTGGCGGAATCCACACCAAAGGCCGCGGGGTCCAGTCCAGCAAGTGCCGCTCCGCCGCCTTTGCCATTGCCTCGATTGCGCATCTGCATCAATGACTGAAGCAGGTGGCGACCTTCGATGTATACGCTGCTGGCAATACCGATGACACCGCAACCCCCTTCTGCAGTCGCTTTGCGCGTGAACTCTCGCGGATCTATCGAGCCCACAGTCTGTGCACGAGCGCGGATGACCTGGCGAGCAATCTCTGTTCTTGAGTGATTCATCACCGTGCGTAGCGGAGAAGATCCGTCCGCCCTCGCAACTCGGTAACCTTACTGAGCCCCAGTTTTCGCAAGATATCCTCCAATTCTGCCTTCATCGAGCCGTAGAGATTACTGATCCGCTCGGCACCCCAAGACGGGTCAATCAGTAAAGAAAGCTCTGGATCGGTGGTCGTGATCCCGAACGGGCAACCCCGACCCCGTTCACAGTTCTTACATCGCGTGCAGCCCAGCGCAACAAGCTCCGCAGTCCCCATCACCGCCCCGTCGGCTCCCAATGCGATGGCTTTTGCCACATCGTGCGCGGTGCGGAGACCGCCGCTGGCCAAGACGACGATCTCGTCTCGCACACTCTCCTCTTGCAGGTAGCGATGAACCTTGGGGATGGCAAACTCAACCGGCATAGCGATGTTCTTCTTCGCGATTTCCGGCGCAGCTCCCGTTCCTCCATAGGACCCGTCGATTTGCAGGATGTTCGCTCCGGCGTAGTAGCTGCCTACCGCCACCATATCGATATCAGTGGGAGTGGACACTTTCACAACGACCAATGCTTCGGGATTGACAGTTTTGATCCAATCCACATGTTTACGATGGTCTTCCACCGAGTACACGCTGTGGAATGGGAATGGAGAAAAAAGGCTTACCCAGGGTGGTGATTCGCGCATGCGCGCGACGGTCAGGGTTGTCTTGTCGCCAAGCAGGTGACCACCCAACCCAGGTTTTGCGCCTTGCGCATACTTGAATTCAACAATTCGGGTTCGCTGGATCGTCTCCTCACGCACTCCAAAAAGCCCGGTTGCGATTTGTGTGATCACATGTCTCTGATACGGAATCAGCGAGTCTGGATAGCCGCCCTCCCCGGTTGATGTGAATGTATTCCAGCGCTCGGCCGCCATGGCGCGAGCAAGCATGACTTGCTCACTAACTGATCCGAATGACATACCCGCCCCATACCATGGAATGGGAATGTCGATTCTTGGCTCGTCCGTCCGACGATTGAGTTGGAGTCCAAGGTCGATTTCCGCTGTCTCCGGCACCCAGTCACTCTGAGGAAGAACCTTGAAATCGAACGCGTCAAACCCGCCGCCGGATGCTCCTTTTCGATATTCCAATCCGGCAGGTTGAACCCCCTCCGACTGCATCCAGGTGGCCAAGATCAGATCCGATGTCCATCGACGATCTCCGAGCGCGGGCGGAGGCTCCTCCGCCCGTGACCAAAAACGGAATCCAGAACGCAGCCCTTCGGTATGTTTACGAGTCCTGCCCGCAAACTTGTCTGAGTCGGAATTACTCATAGCCCTCAATCCCGGCAAATGCTTCGCGCTCCATGTCTGCCTGGAACATCGCTCTGCCAATCTCGCCTCGGAGCCTCCGAACTTCGCGCAACCCCATAGCGCCCAGGATTTCAAGCAGCTGATCCCTCCACGAGCCCATCAGATTGACCAATCGCTGAGCCGCCCACGCTGGATCGGTATGCGGCATCTCGATTTGTGAATCCGATGCGGTGTGCACCTCATTGTGAAATTGAGCCTGCATGGCGATCATGGCCGCTGTCTCGATCGCAACCACATCAAGTCCAGCAATGATCGCCTTAGGAACGTGCTCCGCGGCCGCAATCCCGCCGCTTCCAATTAGCGTGACTTGTTCCCTTATCCCTCGAACTATCAAGCCCTCATGTGCTGCACGAATAGCGTCAAGCGTGAACCCGGAGTTGGTCTGTCCATGGTAGTCAGCCGTCAAGTGGAATACCTCCACCCCCGACTCCAACGGTTCGCTCAGATCGGCGTCCACGTCTAGCCGGACAGCAACGACCGTCTCTGGAAATGCTGATGTAAGCTGCGAATATGCGGTCTGGTTCCAGCCGTCCAGTTCGATCATGCGGAAGAATCGATCTCTTGCTGCTAGTCGCCCAAGATCTTCAGGATCGACCAGCGGAACTGTCGACTCCGACTGAAGTAACTCTTCATCCCACCGATCAGCCGGTACGATGGCAAGCGTCGCCAGAGTACTCGCAGCTGCCGTAGTTGCTGCGTAAGCGCTTTGCTTATCAACCGGCAATCGATCAAAGAGCACAGGAATCGGAAGCTCGATCAGGGGTCGGGATGATTCCGCGAGGCTACTGTGTGATTCGAATTCCTGAACAAGCGGTGTCCATCCGATCAGCACTGAGGTAGAGATGAATTCGCGGCCATGGATACCGTCTCGCGTTGGGCGCACAATCTCAGACATATCCGTCCAAATCGTGTCCCATCCAGTGCCGCCGAAGCTGCCTCCATAACCGGCACCTCGTACCGGAATTCGCCCGCTAGCTGCCTCATACAGCAGAGTCTCAACCAGGTCAGGATCGATGTAAGAGTCACCGATATTGAGCCGTTCTGGATTGGGCAGGATCTCAACCACATTGGGATGCTGCACCGTACAGCGCAGACAGCCAACGCAGAGCTCATCGCGAGCCATGAAGGCTCCTAGCGGCGATGAAAACACACCGTAGACGCAAGGCCGACTGAGCACGGTATCCAGATTTCCGCGATATTGAATTAGCTCGCGGAACAGGAGCTTGGCCAACGCAACGCGGTTGGTGAGTACTTTGAAGCGGTTGGGATGCGGTGCAGTATTCGGTGCCGGGCGCGTCGGGATGCTATAGCGAACGTATGTCACGTCGGCCTCAGAAGACACACTGGCCTCAAGCAAACAAATAAGGCACGCAGGGCGTGCCTAGTGGCAGATTCCACAGAAGAAGCCCTCCGGTTTAATCCGAGTCTTCCTTGATGACCCGACCACCGCCTTGGCATTTGTCCCACCCGTCACCGGGCGGTTTTAAGCCTTGGCCTCATCGGAGGGAGAGGGAAGCCTGTGGTTGGCTTCGGAGGCATCCGCTGATCTTTCGATTTTCCCCAGGAGCTTGCAAGAACCTGGGTTAGCCTCGCGGAGCGGCGAGGAACCTCCACCTCGTAGTCTCAACTTCGCAGTCGAGACCCATACGCTGATCTCCCGCTATTCAGTTGTCGGTTCAAGAACGGCGCGATTGTAGCAAACGGTCAAATTGCCGTCAAGATGAGGCCTTGATCTTGACTGGTTTCTCCAGCCGCATTCGAACGATATTCCGGGTTGTTGAGTTTACTAGAGCATAGTCGGCACGGTGCAACCCGGGTACCCAGATGATTTGGTCGCCGCACGCAATCAGTGGCCAGCGCTCTCGGGCCAGCCATGGCACTTTCTTATTTACAAATAGGTCGGAGAGCTTCATCGAACCCGACATTCCCAGGGGTGCGATTCGATCTCCCAGCCTTGGGGCGCGAATTGAGAGTTCTTCACTGATGGCTGATGCATCGAACCAGGCCTCATCCGGAGCACCTGGAATGTCACCCGCCCGCTCTGATTCCACGCCGGTTAGCGTCCAGCCTCTTCCCAACTCAACTTCAAAGGGAAGCGAGAGCTGCTGCGCCCCGTCAAAGTTGAACTGCGGGACTTCCGGTAGGACGATAAGCGCACCCGAGGTCCTGAGGTAGGCCTCGCCGTTCAGCGGGATCAGATCTAGACCGCCAAGGAGCGTCCTACGTTTCCCCTCCCGCATGGATTGCAGGGCATGCTCTACAGTATCGAATCCCACATCTCGGATCTCTGGAACGAGCTGAGCGATAGCGCGGCGCACCGCCGCGCGCTGCAGGGCTCGAGGTTCTTGAAACAGTACTCCCATTTGAATGGCTAGAACGCCCTCTCCCGCTGAGTTGACCCAGTCGATCCAATGCGCGTCCACCAGCCTATCGATGATTTCTGAATCGGCGGCCATCACCTTCGCAGTGCGCAAGAGCACCTCCTGGATGCGCGGATTGTAGGTACGGAGTTCGGGCATCAGTTCGTTCCGCAGCCGGTTGCGGAAAAACGTTAAATCTTGATTGGATGGATCGGTGCGCGCCGCCAGCTCATGCTCTGCGCAGTAGGATTCGGTCTCATGACGCCAAATTTCCAATAGCGGTCGAATGATCAGTGTGGTACTGCCGTCCTGAGAACCGTCCAAATGGCTGAAATGCGTAATTGGCAGCATCCCCCGCAAGCCGGAGGACCCCGCCCCCCGAATCAGGTGCATAAGCACCGTTTCCGCCTGGTCACTGGCGGTATGCCCGACGGCGATTCGTTCGACGCCCTGCCGGGATGCAACATCCCGAAGGAATGTATAGCGGGAGAGACGTGCGCTTTCTTCTGAAGAATGTTCCGGCGATCCCTGCCCCAACTCGAAAGGAAGATCGTAAGAAGAAGCCACCTGCCGTACGAATTCCGCATCTTGAGCACTATCCTGCCGCAGTTGATGGTCAAAATGCGCCACCACCGGTCGATAATGCAAGCGATGCAAACAGTCCAGCAGGCAGAGACTGTCGGGCCCGCCCGAAACACCAACGACCACGGACTGCCCTGCCCGGAGCAGGGCTTCCTGTTCGATAAATTCCGCTACTCTCTCGCTTATGCGCATTTAATCGGAGATTATACTTTCCGCGCTAACCTCGCTTCTCTGCCTACCCTTTGAACAGTAGCGTCGCCACTCAATCTAACCTAACATAAGCAGTAGGAAGGCACCCGCATGGTATAAAGCCCTCCATACGGCCCCTTAGAGGTCTCGAATCAACCCTATTAACTGGCTTCTCGGACTCTTTTCACTGGATATTGGTATCGATCTCGGAACTGCCAATACCTTAGTGCATGTGCGTAGTAAGGGAATTGTGCTTAATGAGCCTTCATGGGTAGCGATTGAGAAGCGTTCCAAGCGGCCGCTCTTCATTGGAGCTGAGGCCAAGGAGATGGTTGGTCGCACCCCAGCCAATGTAGTCGCTCTCCGGCCGCTGCGCGACGGCGTCATATCGGAGTTCGACATCACAGA
>JBHIBY010000030.1:0-31950 GCA_046759305.1 Anaerolineales bacterium | reverse complement strand
AAGAGCGGCTCGCGTTTGTTCTTGAGAGGCTTTCTGAGCAAGGACTGATATAACTATTCGCTGGAGCGAGCCCCGCGGGAAGACAGAGAAGCGTTCGATTGATCCAATAGGGGAATGATTGTGGTCAGTGTAGTATCAGAGCGGGGCCGCTCATCTCGCAGCCGTTGGGCGCGACTACTTCTTTCGATAACAACTCGAAGCGCCCTCACCGCGCTTATCGCCTCGCAACAATACTGGACACTTGACCTAGTCTGAAACCATCCGGTCGGCTATTCCCAAGTACCACCCCTTCACCCAAGATATCGACATAACCTAGTTGCCATAAAGCGATCTAGAGGGCCTTGTACCGCTACCCAGATTTTCGGGATGGCCGGGAGCTGCCGGATGCGCTCGTAGTGGAAGTGCCATTTCTCGAGCATGAACCATGCATATTGAGCGCAAGCAGGATCCGACAACTAAGGAGAGGAGCAATTGGAAACCGGCGATGAAAGCCGTATATAGGTCGACGCAGGTTAACTTGATCACACTGACTATCATCCTTAGTCTGACCGCTGCCTGCAGCAGTGCCAAACCCACTGCGATACCCCGACCGTCCACCGACGTCCCCAACCCAACCCCAACACTGCCTGGAACGGGAAATGTCATCCGCTCCCTGCCTACCTTCGACGATCTAATGAACGGCTTCGAAGGCGTCTCCCCCGTTGACGAATCTGCTCTAACCTTCCCCAATGAGGGCGCGCTCCCTGGACACATCTTCGAAGGGCGCCTGGAACTCAAAGGTGAAGACGTTTCCGGCGGGATGACCGTCCTTCGGGGAGATCCCAATCAGGAGCCGGAAGTGCCCCATCTACCCGAGTTCGACTTCGAGTTCGTACAAAGCGACGACGGCTACCTCATCCCTGTGCAGCGCGGCTTGATCGTCGCCGACCACCCTTACTGGAATTACATCCCAGAGCCGGGCCGCGTCTGGCAAGAGATCAACGATCAGGGCTACTCGCGTGCCTCGTTTCCTTTTGCGCTGGTCTGGAAAGGGGCCAACGCGATCCTCAACGGAACGATGACTTTTCTTTTCGACGACGAAGGCATCTCAAAGGTCTGGTACCAGATTACGCAGGAGACCACGATCTCCTTCAGCGCAGACACGTGGGGTCTGCTGGACGCGGCCTATTACTCCGGTCCTGTGGAAGGCGCGGACCAGCTCAGGGAAGCCTTCGCCCAGGAGTTGGACAGCCGTTTCCCCACCAAACGCATCGAGCAGCTGGCGGAAGATTACCCGGGGGTGGACGTCTCGGCTTTTGGACGCGGCGTCAATCGCAATAGTATGACCTGGTTCGGCTTCGTGGTGAGCGGGGTCAATTATGTCAGCGGCTGCCAGACCCGCTATGGCGAATATCCCTATTGCGAATCCCTGCGCGCCCCCTCCTACTCAACAGCCAAATCCGCTTTCGTCAGCATGGCATTGATGCGACTGGCGCAGATGTATGATCCCGCTGCGCCCGACCTGCTTTTCAAAGACTATGTCCCTGAAGCAGCCGATAGCCCCGGAGATTGGAGCGCCGTCACTTTCGACCATGTGCTAGATATGGCAACCGGCAATTACGAGTCAGCAGTGCCTATGGTGGACGAGGAACACTGGGATACCGACCCGCTCTGGAACGAAGAATATTACGCCGAAAGAATCGCGGCCGCCTTCAACTGGCCCCACAGCGCCGAACCTGGAACCCAATGGGTGTACCGCGCCTTCGACACCCTCATCGTCACCCGCGGCCTGCAGAATTATCTCCAAAGCCAAGAAGGTTCCGATGCCGACATCTTTGAGTTCGTCGTTGACGAGGTCTACACACCACTAAATATGAACCCAGGCGTTTTCACCACTCTGCGCACCAAAGACGATAATCGGCAGGGGCAGCCCTTGGGCGGCTACGGGATGTGGTGGATCCCCGACGATCTGGCAAAAATCGCCAACTTCCTGAACGCCGACAGCGGAGCTATTGACGGCGAACAATTTCTTCATTCGGAGATCTTGGCCACGGCTCTGCAGCGTGATCCGGCAGACCGTGGCGTGGATCGAAACCGGAATGGGAAATACAACAACGAGATGGAATACCAGATTGCGATGACCAATGACCAGATTCGTCTTGCCGTAACCTATCTGCTGAGCCCCAATTACAAAACCACCGACTTCTGACCCAATACGCTAGGTACAGGGTGTCGCAATTTTGAACCCCTACCAGGCAATGCTCTAGAAATTGCCTTGTTTTCGCCCGACACGTGGATAACCGTCATTGCCACAAACGAGTAGAGAATCGGGTAGACGGCAACCTGTTGGCCTCTGGTGATTTGGCGTGTGTCAGAACAAGGAAAATCGTTTGCGATTTGTCGATCGATTGGCCCATCCTTGTCGCGCTATTCTAGATCGGCCAAAACAATGGACGTGGTGTTGACCGAATCGATGTATTCCACCACTAGAGGTCAATCGCCACATTCTTCATCCTGAAATCACAGGCTTATAACCTTGACTTGCGCCAAACCCGGATCGAGAGTATCCGTTGGGTATGAGCTTCAGAAGGCGCGGTCTCTGGGTTCCATTCGTGCTCGCGGGGTTTGCGCTTGCGGGATGCAACTTTCCCACGCCAACCATGGAAGCTCCGACTGAGACCGCTGGGGCGACTCTAGTGGAGCCCACGGCATCACCCGGTGATGTTCCCCCGGACCCGACAGCCACTGCTGCATCAACGTCTGAAGCAGCGGTTGTTCCTACTGATGATGCAGCGCGAAATCTGCGCGTGGCGTATACCGATGACGGCAATCTATGGGTAGTAGAGCAAGGCTCCGAGCCGAGCCAGCTCACTGACTCAGGTGGAATCACCGAAGTTCGGCTTTCCGACGATGGGGAGTGGATCGCGTACGCGATTCGGGATTCGGACCAAGACACGGCCGAATTGCACAGCATTCGCTTCGATGGGAGCGGCTCGCAAGTTCTTCTGGACGGAGCGAGCTTTGACGCGCTGTACCCACTTGAGTTCTTTGTCCACTACACCCTTTCGAGCTTTGATTTCCTGCCTAGATCGCACATGCTGCTCTTCAATACCCGGGGCGTCTTCGAGGGCCCGGGACTGGCAAAGAACGATGACCTGATTGCAGTCGATGTTGCGACTGGACAGATCAGCCCCTTGCTTTCGCGAGGGGATGGCGGCGATTTCACGTCCTCACCGGGCGGCGGCCAAATCGTTATCGTGCGCGCCGACAGCCTCGGTTTTGTAGATGCGGATGGCGCAAACTTACGACCCGAAGTGTTGACATTCCCTTCCGTGATCACCTACAGCGAGTATTTTTTCTATCCCCTCCCGGTGTGGTCGGACAGTTCAGTTGTCTTGCCCGTCCCTCAGGAGGACCCTTTCTTCGCAGCCGAGCCAGGGACGGTTTGGAGTGTCAATGGTGAAGCTCAAGCCGTTGCGCAACCCGATGGCGATCTGTTCGCCCCTCAGCGGGAGCTGCCGATAGTTTCACCGGACGGTATGCATCTGGCTTACTTTCAATCGACCGATGAAGCCGGCGAGCAGCATCTAGTGATCCAGAGATTGGATACCGGCGAGCAAATCATCTACGACACCGGCTCCCTCCAGTGGAAAGGCTGGGCTCCTGATTCGTACCATTTTGCCTATACCAAGGGATCTGGGCTGGATCTCTACCTTGGGGATCTACTGGGTGTGCCTGAGCCCTTAGGATCGGGCACCGGGCTGCGCTGGGTCAACGCTGAGGAGTATCTGTATCTAGCGGGGAACCCCAACAGCTGGACGTTGACACTAGCCGATCTCGAAGGAAGCAAGATACCGCTCGCAATAGCTTCAGATGGCGCATACGACTTTGCGGAGTAGGAGCTGAAAAAGGCAATCACCAAGGGCGATGCACAGCCCAAGAACCTGGCCGATTGATTATCTAGCTATCGAGCGGCTACTGCTGCAACGGCATCGGCGAATTAGAGAGCTAATTGAGGATCGGCACGTCTAGCAGCAACTTGGGGAATTCAATATCTAGCCGTCTAGCAGCTCTTCCAGTAACGTCTTGGCTGCTTTCGGGTCTGCCTGACCCCCGGTCTCCTGCATCATCTGACCCACAAACCAACCGATGAGGCCCGTCTTCCCTCCCTTATACGCTGCCACCTGATCCGGGTTGTCGGCCAGGATCCGTGCTGCAACCGAGCTCAACTCGCCTTCATCCGACACCTGAGCCAGACCGTCTTCTTCAACGATCTTCGTCGGGGACCGATCCGATTTACGAACTTCCGAGAGCAGATCCTTCCCGACCCCGCTAGAAATGGTCCCCGCCTCGACCAATCCAATGATCTCGGCTAGCTCATCCGGCCGGAGCCCAAGCTGGCTGGCGGAGGTGTCCTCCTCGCGGACCAATCTGAGCACATCGTTCATCACCCAATTCGAGACGCGCTTGGGATCTCCGACATGCTCGGCGACGGTCGCCTCGAAAAACTCGGAGAGCGATCGTTCTTCAGTCAGGATCTCTGAGTCATATTCCGGAATGCCGTAGGCCTCCACAAAGCGACTCCTGCGGGCTAATGGAAGTTCTGGTAACTCCGATTTGGTGGCCGCGACATCACTGGTAGTCGCCTGGACTGGCAGCAGGTCCGGCTCACGGAAGTACCGATAATCAGCTTCAGACTCCTTCGACCGCATCTTGCTGAGCACTCCACGTTCGTCATCCCAGTCCAACGTCCACGGTTCGATGACGCTCCCGGCCTCGACCTCCCGAATCTGGCGCTCGATTTCGGACTGCACCGCGTCACGTACATTTGCGATGGAGTTCACGTTTTTGATCTCCGTCTTCGTGTTGAGATGATGCTCACCTAGCCTGCGGACTGAGACATTGGCATCACACCGCAGCTGGCCCCGCTCCATATCTGCATAGGAGACCTCGAGCCAACGGAGCAGCTGTCGGAGACGAATTAAAAACTGTGCAACCTCATCCGCTGAGCGGAAATCCGGCCCAGTCACCATCTCAACCAGAGGAACACCACAGCGGTTGAAGTCGATCAGCCGCGTACCGTTCTTATAGACCGTCTTGCCCGCGTCCTCTTCGATATGCAGCTTGACAATGCCAATCTTGCGGGTTGTTCCATCGGGCATCGGGAATTCGAAAGACCCGGTCCGGGCAAACGGTTCATCGTATTGGCTTATTTGGTATCCCTTGGGGAGATCCGGATAAAAGTAGTTCTTGCGGGCAAAGAACGACTCGGAATCGATCTCTTCAGCATTCATCGCTGTTGCCAGAATCAGCGCCTTTGAGACAACTTGCTCGTTGAGGCTTGGCAGCACGCCGGGAAGTCCAGTACAGATCGGGCAGATGTTGGTATTGGGCGGCGCGCGCCAGGAATCGGCACTGCACCCGCAGAAGATCTTCGATTCTGTGTTCAGCTGAATGTGCGTCTCTATGCCGATGACCGCTTCGAGATCAGGCATCAATCAGTTCCTGCACTAGGGGTGGTTTGGGCGCTGGAACTTGCTCAAGTACTTGCCCCATTTGAAGAAGCCTACGCTCCGTGAAGTCGGACCCCATCAGCTGCATCCCGATTGGCAAGCCTGAGTTGTCAAAGCCGACCGGCACGCTCAGGGCTGGGATTCCAGCGTGGTTGGCAGGCACCGTTAGCAGGTCAGCATACTGCATCGCAACCGAATCACCGTAGAGTCCGCCGATCTCGAAGGCAGTCGTTGGCGTTGTGGGCGCGAGCACGGCATCTACACGTTCGAAGGCACGCTCGAAGTCCCCTCGAATAAGCGTGCGAACGCGCAGCGCTCGCTCATAATAGCGTTTCTCATATTGCTCTCCCGAAACATACATCCCCATCAGGATGCGAAGCTTAGGCTGCAATCCAAAAGCCTGCCCCCGGCTTTTCCGGTAAAGCTCGAACAGATCTTCGGTTTCTCCCTCGAATCGATAGCCATACTTGACGCCGTCGTAACGGTGGAGATTTGAGGCGGCCTCCACGCGTGAAATCACGAAATAGGCTGGAATTCCGTAGTGCACATTCGGCATGTCGATCCCCTCAACGATTTCCGCCCCCTGATTCGCCAATCGTTCAGCCGATTCCAACAGTGCCTGCTCGATCTCAGGTTGGAGCGCATGCTCACGAAGTTCCCCTGTGTCGGAATCTGGGATACGCAATTTGGAAAAATCTGGAGACAGCCCTATGCGTATTCCGCGCACCCCACTCTCAATCTGATCCAGGTAGTCTTCAACCGGAACCTTCGTCGCGGTGGCATCGAAGGGGTCCGGGCCCGCCATGGCCTGAAGCATCAAGCCAACGTCTTTGACATTTCTCGCCATAGGGCCCGGGCAATCCAACGAGGAAGCGAATGCGATCAGTCCATAGCGCGAGACGCGCCCGTAGGTTGGCTTCATACCGGCGATGCCACAGAAGGCGGCGGGCTGACGAATAGATCCCGATGTATCGGTGCCCAGCGAGAGTGCAGCCTCTCCAGCTGCGACAGCGGCTGCGCTGCCACCGGACGATCCCCCGGGCACCCGTTCAGCGGACCAAGGATTGCGCGGTGAAGGCAGGAAAGCAGAGGATTCATTGGATGAGCCGTAGGTGAATTCATCCAGGTTAACCTTGCCGATCGTTATTGCACCTGCGGCCTCCAGACGAGCGACAGGCGTGGCCGTGTAAGGTGAGCTGAAGTTTGCCAAGATCTTCGATCCAGCGGTTGAAGGGGTACCGCTGACACAGAAGATATCTTTGACCGCCACCGGCGCACCGGCCAGCGGACCGGGATCATCGCCTGCATCCAACGCACGATCTACGGCACGCGCTTGATCTCGTGCTCGCTGTTCAGCGAGCGAGATAAATGCGTGAACGCCGCTCGGACGACCACCGAGCCTGCCAATACCCCCTTCAACCGCCTCGATGCGCACAAGGGTCGCATCCAAGACCGCCTCGGCAGTCAGATCGCCGGTTTTGAGACGTGCGACGATCTCGTACGCTGGAAGCTCACAAATCTCAACGCTCATTCGAGCTCGGTACGGGGGATGTCAGGGACGACGATGAACCGATCTTCAACTTCGGGAGCCTGATCCAGGATTGAATCGGCTTTGGTCGAAGGCTGCTTACGATCCTCCCTCAATTCAGGACGGATCTCTAAAGAGTACGGAACCCCATGGGAAGTGATCGGAAGCTCTTCTGGTAGCTCAATGGATTCAAGATCACGGATAGCTTGAAGCTGCTGGTTGAGCTCCCGCATGAGGTATTCCGCCTCTTCGCCCTCGAGTTCCATGGCGGCGAGGCTGACAAGGTGATCGAAGATTTCCGGCGTTATGGGTGGATCCGAATGTGGTTTTTGGGTCACTGTCTCCTCTGCCGGAGGACGCTCCGGCGGAGCCATTTTACTCTCTCCATAACAAGCGGCCTCAGACGGCAGAATGCTATAATCGCGCAGCCCGCTCCTCAACTGTGCCCATGACAGTCACCGAAATCCCCGTCGGCGGCCCCACCCTGGAACTATCTTCCGAACACGAGATGATTCAGCAGGTTGCGCGTGAGTTTGCGCAGAATGAAATCGCGCCCATCGCATCTGAGCACGACGAGAGCGGAGAATTCCCTAGTGAGACCGTCCGCAAGATGGGTGAGATGGGCTTTATGGGGATCGAAATTGCCGAAGAATATGGCGGTGCTGGGCTAGACACGCTCTCCTACGTGCTGGCGCTTGTCGAAATCAGTAAGGCGGATGCTTCGCACGGCACGATCATGTCCGTCAATAACTCGCTTTACTGCAACGCAATTGACCGCTTTGGGACGCAGGAACAGAAGGAACGATTCTTAATTCCCGTTGCCTCTGGCAAAGTCATCGGGGCCTACTCATTGACCGAACCGATGTCGGGGTCTGATGCGGGGACGATGCGCTCACGCGCGGTGCGGGAAGGCGAAAGCTACTTGATCAACGGCCGCAAATCATGGGTGAGCAGCGGTCCGGTGGCGAAATTCATTCTGCTATTCACGATGACCGATCCAGAAAAGGCTCACCGGGGTGTTACCGCCTTTTTGATCGAGGTTGACCAGCCTGGCTTTTCTATCGGCAAAACAGAACCCAAGCTTGGCATTCGCGCCAGCGCTACCTGCGAAATCTTGTTCGAAGACTATCGCTGTCCGGTTGAAAATCGGCTGGGCGAAGAGGGTCAGGGCTTCAAGATCGCCATGCAGGTTTTGGACGCGGGACGAATCGGAATCGCCAGTCAGGCTCTGGGGATTGCCGAAGCGGCCTATGAGGCAAGCCTGGACTATGCGCGGGAACGAGAGGCATTTGGCCGAAAGATCGGTGAATTCCAGGGTATCTCCTTCAAGCTGGCAGATATGAAAACCCGCATTGAGGCGAGTCGCTTGCTCACTTATCAGGCTGCGACAGCCAAGCAATCTTCAAAGGCCAGCGAGGAGCGCTTCACACAACAAGCCTCCATGGCAAAGCTATTTGCCTCGGAAACTGCCAGCTATTGCGCCGGAGAAGCGATTCAGATCCATGGTGGGATGGGGTACTCAAAGGAACTACCGGTGGAACGCTACTACCGCGACGCGAAGATCACTGAAATCTACGAAGGCACAAGCGAAATCCAGCGGCTGGTGATCTCACGCCACGAGCTTGGAATCCGCTAACCCAACCACTAGCTCTGATCTCTGCTCCCCGTCCCCACTCCACAACTGCGTGGAGAACCAGAAGGATTGCCCTGCGACGAATGCTCACCGGCATGCGCTGGTACTAGAGCGCCCTAGCTTCCCAGCTTCGTTGGAGTCAGTCTCGTAATCAAAGAAGCTCTATCGCCCTTCAGCGAGCTCTTGTAAGCTCATGAAAGCAGCTTGCCTATGACTACCCGCAAATCGAAGCTAGTCGCACCAAAGAAGCGCAAAACACCCGCCAATTTCCTCGCCGCGCCCAATCTGGAGTTGGCGGCTGTATTGATTGGTGCTGTGCTGCTGCTCTTCGTCGGCGAAGCACTACGGCCGGTAGTTTCTCCAGATGAAGAGCTAGCCGCTCGCATCTACTCGCTGCTCGGTTTGGGGCTGTTCGCGCTAGCGGCAATGAGCTTTGGGCGCAAGCAGCTGCCCACGCGAATCGAGCGCGCGCTTGGGGCAGCAGCTGCCTGGTTAGATGTCTCCAAGACACAAGTCGTGCTGCTCGCGCTGGCCCCTCTTTTGGCTGTAGCGGGGTGGCTTGCCGCTGGAGGCGATCGATTGATGCGCCAGCCGCTGCTGGCGGTGTTTCTGTGGCTATTTAGCATCTTGTTTGTGATAGTAGGCTCGTTAAGCCATATCCCGGATCTAAGGGGACGCTTCCACCCACGGCGAGAGTGGGGAATCGTCGCGGCGGTCTTGGTGGGCGCACTTCTGTTGCGAGTTATCGCTATGGCGGACTTTCCCTGGCTGCTCACGGGCGATGAGGCCTCCAGCGGATTGAGCGCACTCGAGTTCATCAAGGGAGAACGAAACAACGTCTTCGGCTTAGGGTGGTTTTCGTTCCCAGCGATGTACTTCTATTTGCAGAGCCTCTCCATTCGTCTCTTCGGCCAAACTATCGAGGCGCTCCGGGTTACTTCAGCCATTGCCGGCGCGCTTACCACGCTCGTGCTGTATTGGTACCTCAAGCAAACCTTTGGCCGCTGGGTCGCGCTTACGGGCAGCATCCTACTTGCCGCCTCCCACTTTCACATCCACTTTAGTCGCATCGGATTGAATAATGTCTGGGACGGCCTGTTTGTGACCTTTATCTCAGGTGCATTTTGGTGGGGCTGGTCGAAAAACAATCGCCTGGGATACGTGTTGGCTGGCTTGGCGTTTGGGCTCGCGCAGTACTTCTACGCGAGTAGCCGCATCTTATTCTTGCTATTCCCGTTTTGGCTGGCCGTCTCGGCTGTCCGAGATTGGACTGCGGTGCGCGCCAAGTTCAACCACTTCACGATCATGGCTTTGAGCGCCCTGGTACTTGCACTTCCGTTGGCGACCTTCTACTTGGGCCACACCGATGAATTCTATGCCCCAATGCAGCGCGTATCATACCTGGGGGAAACATTGAGAATGGATGTTGCTGCGACAGGGAAGACACCAGCCGAACTCTTGGCCGCGCAGTTCGCTACCTCTGCCAAGGCATTTACGAGTGCCAATCTCCGCGGGGTCATGTACGTTCCCGATATCCCTATGCTGCTCCCGCTTTCCGCGACACTGTTTCTGATGGGTGTAGTGCTGCTGCTGTTGAACTTTCGAAAGCCAGCCGAACTATGGCTGATCTTGCGGCCTATTGGTGCAATTGCAATTGGTGCTCTGAGCGAAAGCACGCCGGCCGCGCAGCGCTATGTCTTTGCGGCCCCGGCGGTCGCGGCGACAATGGCGCTTGCGATTATCAGAATTGCTCAGTGGTTGACACAGACATTGCCGGCCGCGCGGCCTGTGGTTATCGCAGTCGTGGGAATCGTGGTGGCCGCAGCTTGCTGGGTAGATCTCAACTTCTACTTCGGTGATTTTTCAGCAAACAAGCGCTTTGGAGATCTAAATACGGAAACTGCCAGCGCAGTGGCAACTATGTTGAATGACCGGGAGCCAGGTGTAGATGTCTATTTCTTTGGCGGCCGCATGGGGTACTATAGCCACTCATCGATCCCTTTTCTAGCGTCACACGCAAATGGCCACGACGTACTGGAGCCACTTACCTCCCCTCCAAACTGGGAACTTTCGCGACCCACGCTATTTGTCTTTCTCCCGGAACGTGCGTCTGAGATGGCGTTGGTACAGGAGCGTTACCCGGGCGGTGAAGTGCTCCAGGTCACGGGTAGAAATTCACCTCTCTATTCGGCCTACGAACTTCCGGCTGGTTGAATCGTCCTCCCCACCCCAACTCACATGAACGCCGTCTTTTACCGCGAACATGGCGGAGATATTGAGTATGGAGATCTCGCTCAACCTGAGGTTGGAGCGAACGAGGTTCTTGTTCAGCTCGAGGCAGTTTCTCTCAACCACGTGGAGCTATTTACCTGGGAAGGCTGGCCTGGGCTTGAACTGGAAATGCCACACATCCCTGGGGCCGATGGGGCAGGCCGCGTTGTCGAGCTAGGCTCACAGGCTTCGCAGTTCGCAGTCGGCGACCGGGCGGTCATCAATCCCAGCATGACGTGTGGGAAATGTGAATTCTGCCTCGCGGGTCAAGAAAACCTGTGCACCAGCTGGCGCTTGCTTGGCGAGCACCTGCCGGGGACCTTTCGGGAGCTTATCGCTCTCCCTGAGCGAAACCTACTTAGAATGCCGGATGATTTCGATGCGCGAGTGGCAGCTGCCGCAGCTCTGGTCTATATCACCGCCTGGCACTCCCTGATCACGCGCGGCCGGCTGAAAGCCGGCGAGTCCGTCCTGGTAATCGGCGCCTCGGGCGGTGTCAACACAGCAAGCATTCAAATCGCTAAACTCGCAGGAGCTTCGGTCGTTGTGGTGGGTTCTGGAGCCGACAAGCTGGCCGTAGCCAGGGAGGCCGGGGCTGATCGGTTGATCGATCGCTCCGAAGACGAGTCGTGGTCGAAGACTGCTTATCTTGCCGAAGGCCGCAGAGGGGTAGATGTGGTGGTAGACAACGTTGGAGCCGATACCATGCCGCTCAGTCTGCGTGCAGTCCGCAGGGGGGGTCGGATCCTGACCGTCGGCAACACCAGCGGATCGAAATACGAACTCGACAATCGATTTCTCTTCGGGAAACACCTTTCGATAATAGGCTCCACGATGGGCTCTATCTCGGACTTTGAGACCGTGATGGGGCTCGTGTTTACGGGCAAGCTCACTCCAATCCTGGATCGCCAGTTTCCACTGAAGGATGCAGCTGCGGCATTTGAACGCCTGCAGGCCGGCGAACAACTTGGCAAGATCACGCTAACTGTCTCTTGAGTTCATGTTCCGAGCCAGGGAAGTGATGCCCTCGGACCTTCCGTGACTGAATCCCCTGTGAGCAAGCGCCGTCCTTCACACGTAACTTGGCTTAGCCTCGGGGTTATAACCGTCGCGGTAGTGGCTTTTAGCGGATTGGCGGCCTGGTTTTCACTGCCAGATCTGCTTTACGCGGTTCCACCGACCTATTTATTTGTCCGCAACAGCTTATGGGGAGTCTGGGGATCTCTAGCGGCGTTCGGAGCATTTTTCGGGAAGTCCTGGGGACCGCGAGTGATCACCTGGGGTGGATCAGCACTCGTCATCTGGTATTGGATTGATCGCTTGTTCCTCACCCAATCGGATTACTCTCGAACGAATTGGCCACTGACGGCAATCATGACCGTGCTGGCCATCGTGTTCGTAGGATGGGTTCTTAGCCGGCCCGTCGTACGCACCTACTATCAGGAGAAAGGCAAATGAGCCACGATTCCAAGCTTGAGGAGCTGCGCAAGCTTCGTGATGAGGCCCGGCTGGGTGGGGGCGAGGATCGAATTGAGACCCAGCACAAGCGCGGTCGCCTGACGGCACGCGAGCGACTAGATTTGTTGCTCGACAAAGGGTCGTTCCGCGAAACGGATATCTTTGTAACCCACCGCACGCACGATTTCGGCCTTGAGGAACGCAAATACCTGGCCGACAGCGTGGTCACGGGATGGGGGACGGTTGAAGGACGGCTGACGTATGTTTTCTCGCAGGACTTCACCGTTTTCGGGGGCAGCCTAGGAGAGGTGCACGCGGAGAAGATAATCAAGATCATGGAGATGGCGATCAAGAATGGCGCTCCGCTGATCGGATTGAACGACTCCGGCGGCGCACGAATACAAGAAGGCGTAGTCTCACTGGGAGGCTATGCGGACATCTTCCTCCGAAACACAATGGCTTCCGGTGTAATTCCCCAAATTAGCGCCATCATGGGACCATCAGCAGGCGGTGCCGTGTACTCTCCTGCCCTGACCGATTTTATTTTTATGGTTCGCAAATCCTCCTATATGTTTGTCACCGGTCCCGATGTGGTGCGATCCGTGACACATGAGGATGTGGATTTCGAAGAGCTTGGTGGGGCCGACATCCACGCCGGAACCTCGGGTGTCGCTCACTACACATCCGAGACGGAAGCCGATCTGCTCTACATGATCCGCGTTCTCTTGTCTTATTTGCCGCAGAACAACATGGAAGATCCGCCATATGTACCTTCGGGGGACGACCGCCTGCGCACGGACGAGGCGTTGGACACCATAGTTCCCGACGATCCCACCAAGCCATACGATATCCGTGACGTGATCCATCTTGTGGTCGACGACGGGGCGTTTCTTGAAATTCACGAAAACTTCGCCCAGAACATAGTGGTTGGGTTCGCGCGATTGGGAGGTCATAGCGTTGGGATCGTCGCCAATCAGCCAGCGGTCCTGGCCGGTGTGCTCGATATCAACGCCTCGCAGAAGGCAGCTCGCTTTGTACGATTTTGCGATGCATTCAACATCCCCCTCGTCACGTTTGTCGATGTACCGGGTTTCCTGCCAGGGACCGCACAGGAGCATGGCGGAATCATCCGCAACGGAGCCAAGTTGCTCTACGCCTACTGTGAGGCGACGGTTCCTAAGGCAACGGTCATTACGCGTAAGGCGTATGGCGGCGCCTACTGCGTGATGAATTCAAAGCACATTCGCAGCGACTTGAATTTGGCCTGGCCTACGGCCGAGATTGCGGTCATGGGCCCTGAGGCCGCAGTAAGCATTATCTTTCGCAAGGAGCTAGCCGAAGCGAAGGACCCGGATAAGCGCAAGGCGGAGCTGGTCGAAGAGTACCGAGCCAAGTTTGCCCACCCGTTTGTGAGCGCCTCGCGCGGATACGTAGACGATGTGATTGAACCGCGCTTCACGCGCCCGCGACTGATCAATGCGCTGGAGATGCTTGCCAACAAGCGAGACGACAATCCCGCTAAGAAGCATGGCAACATCCCGCTCTAGCAGGAATCGGATCCCGCATCACTACCCCAAAGCGATCTGTCCGCACCCAGTGACCATAAACACTTTCCGGTATTTCCCACCCTTATCGCCTTTCGATCTTCTATAATGCCTGAATGCATGATCGGACATGTTTACTAAGGTTCTCGTAGCAAATCGAGGCGAAATCGCGGTTCGGGTCATCCGCGCCTGCCGTGAACTTGGCTTGAATACGGTCGCGGTCTATTCCGAAGCCGATCGAGACGGCATGCATGTGCGGCGTGCCGATGAGGCTTATTTGCTCGGCCCCCCAGCCGCAAGGGACTCATATTTGCGAGGCGACAAGATCATTGATATTGCTAAGAAGGCCGGCGCGGATGCAATTCATCCCGGTTACGGCTTTCTGGCCGAGCGAGATGATTTTGCGGAGGCCGTTCAGGAGGCGGGCTTGGTGTTTATTGGCCCAAAGCCAAGTGCCATCGCCGCCATGGGAGACAAGGCGGTCGCGCGTGCCACGGCTACCGCTGCGGGAGTGCCGGTGGTCCCAGGCACAGAAGGTGAGGGCAGCCTCACCGATGACGATCTCATGTCCATTGCTCCCGAAATCGGTTTCCCACTTCTGGTCAAGGCGACCGCAGGCGGCGGAGGTAAGGGCATGCGTGAGGTGAACACTCTGGAAGAGCTTCCAGGCTTGCTTCAGGCCGCCCGACGCGAAGCCGAGTCCGCATTTGGCGACGGGAACGTTTATCTTGAGAAACTGCTGCTCGACGCCCGACACATCGAATTCCAGGTGATGGCAGATTCGCATGGCAATGCCATTCACCTCGGCGAGCGGGAGTGCTCACTTCAGCGCAGGCATCAGAAGCTGCTGGAGGAGGCTCCCTCGCCTTTCATTGATGAAGAGCTGCGAAGTGAAATGGGCGACCTAGCCTGCCGCGCGGCAAGGGCAGTGGACTACCTGAATGCCGGCACCATCGAATTCCTGGTTGATGGAGATCGGAATTTCTACTTCCTGGAGATGAACACTCGCCTGCAAGTGGAGCATACCATCACAGAAATGGTGACCGGGATTGACGTCGTGAGAGAACAGATTCGCATCGCACGCGGACGCAAGCTGCGCTACGCGCAGGAACACATTCAACTCAATGGATGGGCTTTGGAATGCCGTATCAACGCTGAGGATCCCTACAACAATTTCCTGCCGAGCACCGGACAAATCACCTCGGTCATACCGCCCAGCGGTCCAGGCGTTCGAGTGGACACCGGCGTGTATGCTGGATTCACCATTACGCCATATTACGACTCACTCATCGCGAAACTAATCTGCTGGGGAGAAACGCGAGGCGTCGCCCTGCTGCGAATGCGTAGGGCACTGGAAGAGTTCCGCATTCTCGGTGTACGCACAAACATCCCGTTTCATCAGAATCTGCTTAACTCGCCGCGATTTATGGCCGGCCAATATGACACGCGTTTCGTCGAGGAACGCTTCACCCTGGAAGAGGAAATGGAAAACGATGAGAACCTGTCTATGATCGCAGCGGTCATGGCTACGCTCGTCACTCACCGCGAGACCCAGGAAGCGGCTCAAATCATTCGCCAGAGCGAACGTGATACAAGCAACTGGAAGTGGGTCGGCCGCTGGGAGCGGATGCAGCGATGAAGCCTTACGCCCCTGCTTTGATCCCCCGCCTGTCTAGGCAGGCAGCGCAACTAAAAGGCCTTTCGTGAAATACATCGCCACGATCGAGGGCCGGTCCTTCGAGATCGATATCAACGAAGCGGGAGAGATCCTGGCAGATGGCCAGCGGCTGGAAGTCGATTTCCAGTCGGTCGCCGACGAGCCGATCTACTCCATGCTATTGAACGGCGAGTCCTTTGAGGCCAGTGTCTTTTCGGGCGAGATCGCGGTGGAGGTATTGCTGCGCGGGCAGCTATTCCAGGTCGATGTTGAAGATGAACGCCAGCGAAGGCTGCGTGAGACGACCGGTGTTGGGATGGTCCAAGAGGGAGAATTTAACATGCCCGCGCCGATGCCAGGGTTGGTGGTGGCCGTGCCTGTGGAAGTCGGCCAGGAGGTTAAGAAAGGCGACAACTTGATCATTCTGGAGTCCATGAAGATGCAAAACGAACTCAAGGCTCCCCGAGACGGGACCGTTTCGCGTCTGCAGGTCAGTTCGGGGGACAGCGTGGATCAGAATCAGGTATTGCTGACTCTCTCATGAGCAGTAAAGAGGATCTTGCGCGGGCAAAGAAGTCCTGGGAAGAAGAGGTCGCCCAATCCTCTCTCTCGGAGCGCAAGAATAAGTTCGAAACAGGATCTGAGCTTCCACTCGAGCCTTTCTATCTTCCTGACGGGAGCTATCGGGACGACCAGGGTTTTCCGGGCCAGCTTCCCTATGCTCGTGGCGTCCAGCCCACCATGTATCGGGGAAGATTGTGGACCATGCGTCAATATGCGGGGTACGCCGACGCTGCGGAGACCAACCGGCGTTTCCGCTATCTGCTGGATCAGGGACAGAGCGGCCTATCGGTCGCATTCGATCTGCCGACTCAAATCGGCTACGACGCAGATGATCCCATGGCCGAAGGAGAAGTGGGCAAGGTGGGAGTCTCAATTTCCTGCCTAGAAGACATGGAAACCTTGTTTCATGAAATACCTCTGGACAAGGTTTCAACCAGCATGACCATCAACGCGCCGGCAGCTATTCTGTTGGCCATGTACATTGCGGTGGCTAAAAAACAAGGAATTGACCCGGCTGTACTGCGTGGAACGATTCAAAACGACATTCTCAAGGAATACGTAGCGCGCGGGACCTACATTTTCCCCCCAGGACCGGCGATGCGGTTGATCACCGATGTGTTTGCCTATTGTCGAGAGTACGTACCGCGCTGGAATACGATTTCCATCTCGGGCTACCACATGCGAGAAGCGGGTTGCACGGCAGTTCAAGAGGTCGCCTTCACATTGGCAAACGGAATTGCGTACATCGAAGCCGCGATCCAGGCCGGGTTGGAGATCGACCAGTTTGCGCCCCAGTTAGCTTTTTTCTTCAACGCCCATAATGATCTCCTGGAGGAGATAGCAAAATTCCGTGCAGCGCGCCGACTATGGGCCAGGCTGATGATTGAACGCTTCGACACGCGACACCCGCGATCCATACGCTTGCGATTTCATACTCAGACGGCCGGCTCTACGCTCACCGCGCAGCAGCCAGAGAACAATGTAGTGCGAGTAGCGCTTCAGGCGTTAGCAGCCGTTCTGGGAGGAACGCAGTCCCTGCACACTAACAGCAAGGATGAAGCACTGAGCCTCCCAACCGAGCGAGCGGCACGCACCGCTCTTCGCACGCAGCAAATCATCGCTCATGAAGCGGGTGTGGCAGACACTGTAGACCCACTGGGCGGGTCCTACCTGATTGAACATCTTACGGACGAGGTTGAGGCCGGAGCGCGGGAGCTCATTGAGGAGATTGACGAACTGGGTGGCGCGCTGGCGGCGGTAGAGGCCGGATTCATGCAGTCTCAAATCCAGGAGGCGGCGTTCCGCGCACAGATGCGGGTGGAAGCCAAGGAAACGCTGGTTGTTGGTGTAAATACTTACCGCTCGCGCGAGCCAACCCCGATGGACATTCTGTCGGTTGATCCCGCCATCGAATCCGCCCAACGCGAGCATCTATCTCGGGTGCGCAGCGGGCGAGACGCAGACGAATTTATTGAGCAGCTAGGGCGGTTGCGGGCAGCGTCTGCCGGCACCGAAAACCTGATGCCGGTGTTCATCGAATGCCTGGAGGCCGACCTTACACTCGGGGAAATCTGCGGCGAGTTGCGTGCGGTATGGGGAGAGCACGTACCAGTGAGCAACTTTTGAAGCGACACGAGGTTGCGAATTGCGTGCGGTGCGGGGAGAGCCCGTACCGGCGAGCGACCTACGAAACAACTCGAGGCCACGAGTTGCGTGCGGTGCGGGGAGAGCACGTGCCGGTGAGCGACTTATGAAGCAAGAAAAAGTCGCGCGATGAGCTGCAACAAACCGTTCCCATGAGTGCTGGGCTGGTGAGCCGCGTCAAACATGTCGCGCTGGTGGTCGATGATATCGATGAGGCACTTGAATTCTGGCGAGATGGGCTGGGATTGAAGGTTGCCAATGTAGAAGAGGTTCCCGAGCAAGCCGCGGTTGTGGCATTTCTCGAAACTGGGGATCAGGAACTCGAACTCGTAAAGCCGACCGACGAAGACAGCGGGTCTGCCAAGTTCTTACGGGAGCGTGGTCCGGGAATGCACCACATTTGCTTTGAGGTCACCGATCTGGCTACTTGCCTCGAGCACCTCAAATCAATGGACATTGCCCTGATCAATGAAGAACCTGTCGCAGGGGCGGGTGGCAAGCAGATCGCGTTTATCCACCCAAAGAGTACGCACGGCGTGCTGGTGGAACTGTCTGAGCAGGCCTCGGAATAGCCAGAGCTTCGACATAGGTGCGCCTGTGAATTCGTCGAGCGCGTCCTGATGCAGGGCTAGATTGTAGCAACTGGGATTCTTACGCCAACTTCGTCCGGATGGAGATTTGGTCTCCTGGGCGGATGACCAGCCCAAACCGTTGACTTAGAGCTAATTAGCCTCCGATACCTCGAGCACCAAGGCACCGGCAGTGTCCCCCGCCGCACACCCCGTAAACAAACCGTAGCCTCCACCTAATCGCACCAACTCCTCGATAAGCTCGATCACGAGCCTCATGCCGGTCGGTCCCTGCGGATGCCCCCATATTAGCGAGGAGCCGTAGTTATTCATCTTCTCGAGTGGGATCCCGAAGCTGTCCGATAGGCAAATATCGTTGACCGCGAACGGATTGTGAGTCTTGATAGCCGCTAAATCCGCGACTTCAATTCCTGCAATATCCAAAGCTCGATTCACAGCTGGTAAATTCGCCTCAGGCATGAAGCCGCGCCTGGCGCGGCCTTGCCCGAAGGCTAGAAGTCGGATTTGAATTGAGGGGTTTCGACTCATTTTCGCCGCGCGTTCTCTGCCCGTCACAACCATCCCTGCATTTCCATCCGCAGGGTAGGTTTGCCCACCAAAAGTCACCGTCCCGTCAGGCAACACAGGTTTTAGTTTTCCCAATGCCTCTGCTGTTGTCGGATAGATTCCCTCATCTGTGGTCACCTCTGCCAGAACTTTACGGCCTGTTGGATTCACCTCGACCGGCGATACCATGAAGCTGCGGTGAAATGCAGAGTCATCCGCTAGCGCAGCCTCGTACTGCGCGTGTCGCATGAGCACAACTTCATGTTGCGCCTGCGTTTCGATCCCCCGTTCGCGAGCTACGTTTTCGGCGGTCTCGATCATGGCATTGCAAGCGAATGGGTCCTCATTGAAGTTGTCCCAGACCCAGTCCTCAATCTCCGGCTTGGCACCCGGAGCTAGAGGATTGGGATAGACCATATGGGGTCCATTCGAAGTGCGATCTGCGGTTACGCACAGAAGCGCCGGGGTACTACCGTTGGCGGCGTTTGCTTCCACTTCATAAGCCGCACTCCCTATCACTCGTGCAGAGGTGGCGCAGGCCTGGGAGATCGTAGGGCCTGTGATTTCCTCCGCCCCGATCAAGCCCGCAAGCCATGGGGCGCCGTAGAAAGAGCTGCGAGACGGCACCGTCGTTCCGAGGTATAGAGCATCGAACTCAGAGGCTTCCAATTCTCGCTCTTCAAGCGCCTGTACCGTCACCCCCGCGGCGAATTTGATTGGGTGTAGGTCGGCATAGCTACCCTGCCATTTACAAAAGGGCGTGCTCCAATAAGCACCATAGGGGATAAACGCATTTTCGTATGGCATCTGTCAATCTCCGATCCACTCAAACACGGTCGCCTCGCCCTGTCCTACCCCAACGCAAAGCGCCGCAAGGCCATAGAAGGGGCGCTCTTCATCCGGAGCACGCCGGCGCATCTCATGCATCAGCGTGCAAACAATGCGCGCTCCGGTGCATCCCAAAGGGTGTCCCAGGGCAACCGCGCCACCGTTTACATTTGTGATCTCTTCGCGCATACCCAGTTCCTTCATTACGGCAAGCGCCTGGACTGCAAACGCTTCGTTGAGCTCGATGAGGCCAATGGCTTCCAAATCAAGCCCTGCCCTTGCGAGGGCTTTGCGGGTTGCCGGTATGGGACCATAGCCCATGGTGCGCGGCTCCACGCCAGCTGCGGCTGAGGCCACGACTCGAGCCCACGGCTTGATACCTAGCTCTTCGGCCTTGTCGGCCGACATCAGCAGGATCGCTGCCGCCCCGTCGTTGATTCCGGAAGCATTACCGGCGGTCACCGTTCCATGGCTGCGGAAGGCCGGTCGCAATTTCGCCAGCGCCTCCAACGTGGTGTCCCTTCTGGGGCGTTCATCTGTTTCTACGAGCAGTGGATCGCTCTTCCGCTGAGGCACCTCCACCGGCACGATCTCCTCCGCGAAGCTTCCTGAGTCAATAGCCGCCAGGGCGCGCTGATGGCTCTGGAGCGAAAACGCATCCTGCTCCTCGCGCGTAATGGGTTTTTCTTCGAAGATGTTCTCCGCTGTCTCGCCCATGCTGTCGGTGCCATAGCGTTCCTTAAGTTTGTCATTGGGATATCGCCAGCCGATCGTGGTATCCCACATGGTCTGGTTTCCCCAGGGGAAGGCTCGCTCAGATTTAGGTACCGACCACGGGGCGCGTGACATCGATTCCACTCCTCCTGCCAGGTAGACATCGCCCTCACCCGCCTTGATAGCACGCGCGGCAGTGTTGATAGCGGTCAGGCTCGATGCGCACAGGCGATTGAAGGTTACGGCAGCGACAGAGGTTGGTAGATCCGCCAGCAAAGCTGCCATGCGGGCTACATTGCGATTGTCTTCCCCAGCTTGATTAGCACAGCCAAAATAAACCTCTTCGACAAGCGCCGGATCCACCTCCGCACGCTGGAGGACTTCTTTGACTACGATCGCGGCCAGATCATCCGGCCGCACGTCCTTGAGGGCGCCACCATGCGCCCCGATCGGCGTTCGCACTGCGTTGACAATCACTGCCTCAGTCATGGCGAAAGCTCTCCCGTTTTATCGAATGTCAGCTGAATCCTACTTGCTTCGAAGCAGATCGGCGGTAGCCGAACTTCCACGTGAGATCCGGTGCGGTTTTCTGCCGCAGCCTGGAGGTCAATCACCTCGAGAGCCGAGACTCGATCCAAAACGCGGGCGCACCTAAGAAAGACCTACGAAAGGTGGAAAACGCGGGTCCTGGCGACCTTGATCGATGGCTAGGCACCCACGCTGATACCACCGTCGACAAAGAGAACCTGCCCGGTTATGTAGGCGGCCTCATCCGACGCGAGAAATACATGCGCGGCTGCAATATCGGTCGGATCACCCAGGCGGCGAGCCGGGATCCTCTGTATCAGACCCTCTAGTATTTTCTCGGGGATGCCCTCGGTCATGCGGGTGCGGGTCGCACCGGGAGCAATGCAGTTCACGGTGATATTGTGGCGCGCCCATTCTAGAGCCAGGGTTTTGGTCAGCCCAATGACACCTGCTTTCGAAGCGGAGTAATTGACTTGCCCAATGTTGCCCAGAGCAGCGATGGATGAAGTGTTGATGATACGCCCGCCCTTCTGCTCGATCATCGGTACCGCTGCTGCTTGAGAACAAAGGAAGGTGCCTTTCAGATTGACATCCAAGACGGGATCCCACTTGTCGTCCCCCATCATGCCCACCTCGCCACCTTTGACCTTCACTGCCAGCCCATCCCGATTGATGCCCGCGTTATTGATCAGAATGTCCAGGCGACCGAATTTTTCCATGGCCGTATCTACCATTTTTTGGACGTGTGCGCGATCGGCGATGCTTCCAACAACCGCTACAGCGTTACCGTTCATCTCTTTCGCCACTGTGTCCAGCGCTGCCTCATCGATATCCGCCAGAACCAGACTTGCTCCCTCGTCCGCAAATGCTTGAGCTGTGGCGCGTCCGATTCCATTCGCCGCTCCAGTAACCCACGCCACTTTACCTTCGAGTCGCATTCATTTCTCCTAACTACTGCTACGCACAATCCGGATAAGTCGGCTCGTTCTAGCTAGCCGCTTCCAAAGCCTCTGCTTCGCGCTGCATCATAAGCACCCACTCCCCCTCGATGACGGCCGTTCCTTCCTGATTGATCACCTGAGCATCAAACGTCACAATCCCTCTGTCGCTCTTGGAGGTTTCCTTCTTTGCCGCCACGGATAATTCGAGGTGAATCGTATCTCCAAGCTTGACGACTCCCTTATAGCGAATCACCTGTTCCATCAGGGCGATAGTCGTCCCTTCAAAGACGCCGGTCCAATTGGACATGCCGGTCGCCATAGAGGCGACAAGCATGCCGTGCGCGATACGTTCGCCAAAAGGAGTCTCACGGGCGAATAGCGCGTCCGTATGGAGCGGGTTGAAATCACCGGATAAGCCGGCGAAAGCCACCACATCTGTTTCTGTCACCGTTCGCGATTGGGATACAAACTTGTCGCCTACTTCAAACTGCTCAAATTTCAGGCCTCTTCCCATGCCTATTTCCTTTCCTCGTCACCCTGTTGTCGCTCTAGTGCAGTTCCACAGACCCCGCAAAACTCGAACTCTGCCGGCAGGTCCGTTGATCCACAGTTCGAGCATCGCTGGTTGTATGCACCCCAGCGAAATTCACTGGATCGCCCCTCAGCCGCCCGTTTGCGAAGCCCCATGTAATCCGGGGGGCGCTTCTCCACGAATGCGCTCATCCCCTCCAGCGGCTCCCAGGAAGAGTAGTGAATGGAAAGCCAGTCCCGGGCGTGCCCGATGGTTTGATGCCAGGCGAGGTCCTTCCAGAAATTGACCTGCTGCTTTGTATAGCGCATCGACTCAGGGAATTTTTCAAGCAATTCGTCTGCCAGAGCCTGCACTCGCTCATCCAGCAGCGAAAGATCCAATGAGTACCCATCTTCCCCTTTTTGGGCAGCCTTGATCTGCTCCGCTGTCGCGTGCTCCACGAATTCTCCATCCACCTTCACCGATGGGACGACTTCGTTGACCAGCCCCCATTCCAACGCTTGATAGGGGGGGATGATCCGATTGGTCATCAGGATGTAGCGTGCCCGCCGGTCGCCGACGAAGATCGGCAGCCACTGGGTGGATCCGCCTGCGGCCACGCTTCCGACGCTGGTGCCAACCTGCTTGATGTAGGCATGCTCAGCAATGATCGAAAGGTCGCAGGCCAATTGCGATTCGTTCCCACCCCCGACGGCCATACCATTTAACCTTGCAATCACGGGCTTCCCGGTATTGATGATGCTCTCAATGTAGGCTCCGAACAGCACCATGTACTTCCAGTAGTCGCGCGGCCGCTCTGTGTAGCTCGCTTCATACTCTTTGACGTCGCCCCCGGTGCAAAAAGCCCGGTCCCCCGCCCCGGTATACACAATCACGCCCACGTGATCATCGAAGGCTGCCCTGCGAAATGCGTGCGCTAATTCGACGAGCGAATCCGTACTGTAAGCGTTGTAGTTGTGAGGGCGGTTGATCGTAATTCGCGCCACCCAATCTTCGACGTCGTAGAGAATCTCCTTATAGTCTTCAGTGGCGTTTGCGAAGCGGGTCATATCCATATGCGTGCCTCCAAAATCGTGGTTAAGTCGCTGCTCCCGGTTGAAAGCCAAACTGAGCTTCTTCCAAGGGATTGGTATTCAGGACCTCCGCAACGAACGAATCGGAAGGCTCCTTAAGCAGCTCATGGTAGTCCTGGAACATCTGGCTGGCCTGTGTTCCGAGCCATCCGTTGGGTTGTAACGCGGGGGGAAGATTCGGATCGCGCCGGGGGAACTGCAGGTACTCCAGCGTCAGCCAAAACCGCTGCACGAAGCTCTCTGCCGGATCCAGAGACTTGATCCGCTTTGCGACCTTGCGATAGCCCGGCTCATATCGCTTGAGGAAGCGAGCGTAGTCCTGGTTGAGCGTCGCGAGATCCCAGCATCGGTTCACGATGTCTTCTTGCGAAGCAAAGTGAAGCTTCATACCGGAAAAGTACTGCGCGTACTCCGTAGCGCCAAGGTCCTCGAGGTCGGTCCGTACGTCTACCGCTCTATCGTTGGGCGAGATCCAGGTTCCAGGAGCCAGGTATCCGAACCCCAACCAGCCCAATCTTTGTCGCAACCTACCGCGCAACCGTCGTTTCTGCTCCGGGATCGAATAGACCACCATATGCCATAGCTCGTCCCAACTCATTCGGCGAGGCTCAAAAATTCGCACGCCTCCTTCCTCCACGATGCGGTGTCCACGGGGAGTGAGCGCATAGTGACTGTAGCGACCCACGCGTGTGGAGGCGAGCCAGCCTTTCTGGCTCATGCGTGAGAGCGTTGAGCGAGCAGCTCGCTCAGTAACCTCCAGCAACCCCATCAGTTTCAGCAGCCCCGCCGTCCATACCGTTCCGCCAAGCGGGACAACGTATTCACCAAACAAGGTAAAGATAACGATTTGGGTACGAATTGGTGGCCGTGAGCTCATAACGCGACTATCTTGCGGTCGTCCCAAGAGTGAGACATATTCAGTATAGCATCTGGTTCCTAGCTGTCAACCAGGCAGGACGATTTTACTTGTGAATGACGTCACATTATTGACCGAGTGCGAAGTCATGCTACAATCGTAATGTCTCACTTTTTAGACGCTTACCGGAAAAGTGGGGTATATCCGAGCCATGATCATCGACTTCCACGTCCATGTGTCTCGCCCTGAACACGAGCATGACTGGACCATGGAGTTCATCCAGAGCCAGTTCGACGGCGATATCTATGAGTTTGCGGAACGAGTGCTCACCCCCGAGGGAATCCGCAGCTACCTGCAGGAGAACGGAATCGACTATGCCGTTGCGCTAGCCGAGGTCTGCCCCATCACGACCGGAACTTGCACCAACGAGTACACCATCGATTTCGTGCGGCGCGCCAACGCCGTCCCCGATCCAAGCGAAGGCCCAAAGGGCCACCTTATCCCTTTTGCGAGCCCAAATCCCTACATCGACAATGACCTCGCAGAGCGGGTCGAAGAGTTGGTACAGGACGATGGCTTTCGAGGGATCAAGCTTTATCCGGTCTACCAGCATCACTATCTAAACGATACTCGCATATACCCGCTTTATGCCAAGGCTCAGGAGCTGGGGATTCCCATCCTGGTGCACACGGGCTCATCGATGTTCAAAGGCGCCCGCATCAAGTACGGCGACCCGCTTCACCTGGACGATGTCGCCATCGATTTTCCCAAGTTGAGCCTTCTCCTGGCGCATGGCGGACGACCCTTCTGGTACGAGCAAGCCTTTTGGATGGCGCGACGACATGCGAGCGTGTACCTTGAGATCTCTGGCCTCCCCGCCAAGAATCTGCTTACCTACTTCCCCAAGTTGGAAAGCCTGGCCGACAAAGTGATCTACGGCTCCGATTGGCCCGGCAACCCCTACATTCGTAGAAACATCGATGCCATTCACGAACTCCCCATCAGCGAGCAAGCCAAGGAGAAGATGCTGGGTAGCAACGCGGCCGCGTTGCTGGGGCTTCAGGACGAGCTCACAGATCAGCAGCCCATAACTCAGGAGCGAACGCATTGAAGACCGAGCTCATGTTGGGAAATCGCGCCCTCGCACGCGGGGCTTGGGAGGCAGGCGTCCAGTTCGCGGCCGGCTACCCTGGCACCCCCAGCACGGAAATTCTTGAGACATTAGCGCATTTCCCTGAAGTCCGTTCGCAATGGTCGGCCAATGAGAAGGTGGCCTTCGAGGAAGGGATGGGTGCCGCAATCGGCGGAGTTCGCGTTTTGGTCACGATGAAACACGTCGGTCTCAACGTTGCGGCCGACCCGTTCATGGTCTTCCCCTATTCCGGAACGAATGCCGGCTTTGTGGTGGTCTCGGCCGACGATCCGGGGATGCATTCCTCTCAGAACGAACAAGATAACCGCTATCTGGCACGCATGGCTAAGGTGCCAATTCTCGAACCCAGCGACGCTCAGGAGTGCAAAGACTTCGTCGGATTGGGCTTGCAGTTATCTGAGGAATTTGGAACGCCGGTCATGCTGCGTACGACCACGCGGCTCGCCCACCATAAAGGCCTGGTGTCGCTCGGAGAGCGAGAGGCGGTGCCCCAGAGAGAGTTTGTGCCGGATCCGCACCGCTTTTCCGTTCCGATCTACCGGCGATTGTTGCGCCCGCAGGTAGAAAGCCGATTAGACGTCTTGCGCGACTACGCGGAGACCACCACCGTCAACCGCATCGACGAGCAGGCGAATGGGCTTGGCGTCGTTACCAGCGGGATCGCTTACCAGTACGTGAAGGAGATCCTGCCGGAAGCGAGCGTGCTCCGGCTCGGGATGACCTACCCACTCCCTGCAGACCTACTGCGCGACTTCTGCGCACGGCACAGTACCGTCTACGTGATAGAGGAAGGCGAACCCTTTATCGAGGAATTCATTCTCACCCTGGGGATCACCAACTTGGAAGGCAAGGAGCGATTCGGAGTCATTGGCGAGTATTCACCCGGCCGTTTAGCCCAAGCGCTGGAATTAGATGACTCCGCCCCAGCAGAGCTAGAAGCCATGCCGCGGCCTCCGATGTTCTGCATTGGATGCGGACATCGAACGGTGTTCAGTGGCCTGCGCCAGCTCAAGGTCACTGTAGCAGGCGACATCGGTTGCTATACCATGGGCGCGCTGCCACCGTACGAAGCATCCCACACGACCTTCAATATGGGCGCCAGCATCGGCATAGCCATTGGATTGGAACAGGCGGGGCAGGAGCGCGTAGTTTCTGTCATCGGAGATTCGACTTTCATCCACGCCGGCCTCCCGGCGCTGGTCGATGCAGTCTACAACGGCAGCAATCTGACTCTGCTCATTCTGGACAACTCGACCACTGGCATGACCGGTGGCCAGCCCCACCCGGCATCGGGCTCGTCGCTCACTGGAGAGCAGGCTCCCAGATTGGATCTGGAGCAGATCTGTCGGGCCACCGGTGTGGAGCGCGTCGAGCTGGTTGACACCTGGGATCGCAAGGCGGTGCTAGGTTCGATGCGTAAGGCGCTGGCCCACGAGGGCCCCTCCGTGGTGATTTCTCAGGGCCCGTGCGTGCGCCTTCCTGAATTTAGGCAGCTAGAAATCATTCCGTACTACGTGGACGAGGAACTGTGCACGCAGTGTGATGCCTGCTTCAAGGTGTGGTGCCCTGCAATCACGCGCACGGAGCATGGATTCCCAATCATCGATGCCGCAGACTGCACGGCCTGCACCGTCTGCGCTCAGGTTTGCCCTCCCGACGCCATCTACCCCTTCGCGGGAGAACCACAATGAGCGCAATGACGCACAACATCCTATTTGCAGGCGTGGGCGGTCAGGGAGTTTTGCTTGCGGCCGAGATTACCGCACTCGCAGCAGTTCACTCAGGCTACGACGTGAAGCAGACCGAGGTGCACGGAGTGTCGCAGCGCGGTGGCAGCGTAGAAACACATGTGCGCTTTGGAGACAAAGTATGGTCCCCGATCGTGACACCGGGGAAGACGGATGTGGTCGTAGGCCTGGAAAAATTGGAAGCACTGCGTTTCGCCCATTACGCGCAACCCGCGACGGGGGTCATTCTGGTCAACGATCACGAGATCATCCCGGCTTCCGTTAAGGATGCCGACGCAATCTATCCACACGACGCCATCGAACGCTTACGCCAGATCGGATGCGTTGTATTGCCGATGGAGGCTTCTCGCGCGGCTCGAGATCTTGGTGATGGCCGGATGGCCAACGTGGTGATGCTGGGAGCTATGGCCAGCTTCCTTCCCATCACAGAGGAGGTCTGGATTGAGACGTTGAAACGCCGACTGCCTGAGAAGTATCGCGAGCCAAACCTCAAGGCATTTACGGAGGGTCACGCCCTGGCTAGCCTGATGGAGGATCGGCCATCGGTAAGGGCATAAGGAGCAAAACATGGGAGCAACGCGCGGGATGGACTTGATTTACGACTGGAACACCGAGGGGCTTGCGCCTCAATATCCGGCCCAGGTCTTCATCAGTGATGAGACCTTGCGAGACGGCCTGCAGTCGCCATCCATTACTCACCCGTCGATTCAAGACAAAGTGTATCTGCTGTATTTGATGCGCGACTTAGAGATCGATATCGCCGATCTGGGGCTGTGCGGCGCGGGTGAACGGTTTAAAAAGGATGTCACTATCCTGGCCCGTGAGATCGCCAACCAAAATATGCCCATCCAGCCGCAAAGCGCGGCGCGTACGCTCGAAAGCGATATCACCCCTATCATCGACGCCTCACAAGAGGCCGGGATCGCAATTGAAGCGGCGGTTTTCTTGGGCTCTAGTCCGATTCGTCAGTATGCGGAGGGGTGGGACCTGGCAACTCTGCTTAAGCTCACGCGCGAGGCGGTCACGCTGGCTGTTGATAACGGACTGCCAGTTATGTTCGTTACCGAAGACACGACCCGAGCACAACCGGACGATTTGCGACAGGTCTACTCAGAAGCCATGCGCGCAGGAGCAGGACGGATCTGCGTAGCCGACACGGTTGGCTATGCAACGCCTGAGGGCGTAAAGAGTCTCATCCGCTTCATCGTCAGCGTTCGGGATGACGTGAATCCGGAGGTCGGAATCGACTGGCACGGCCACCGAGACCGGGGCATGGGCCTTGCCAACACCTTCGCTGCTATCGAGGCCGGCGCCGATCGGGTGCACGCCTGCGCTTTAGGCATCGGCGAACGCTCCGGCAACACGCCCATGGAAGTCCTGCTCGTCAATTTGAACCTGTTTGGCATCGCAAACCGGGATCTGAGCCGGCTTCCCGAGTACTGCAAGGTGGTCTCCGAGGCTTGCGGCGTGCCGATTCCGTTCAATTACCCGATCGTCGGCGCTGACTCGTTCCGCACCTCGACAGGCGTGCATGCGGCAGCCATCGTAAAGGCTATGGGGAAGGACGACGATTGGCTGGTTGACCGCGTGTACTGCGGAGTTCCCTCAGATCTGGTGGGCCGCAAGCAAGACATTGAGATCGGTCCCATGAGCGGTGAGGCAAATGTTCGGTTTTGGCTGGAATCGCGCGACATAGAGGTCAATCGGGTGTTTTGCGAAAAGATCCTGGCCGCCGCTAAGAGCGCAAACACGCTGCTGGAAGAAGAAATGATCCTGCGGATGGTCACAGTGATGCGGGAACGCATGCAGAATGGCGAAGAAATCAGCGTCGATGACCTGGCCGCCATCACCGAGCGTCGCAATTGACCGGGGCATAGGCAGGAGAGCCAAACGATGGGACACACCGTAGCTGAAAAGATCCTTGCCGAGAAGTGCGGACGTGAGGAAGTCTCTCCCGGGGAGTTCATCAACGCGCAGGTCGATCTGGTCCTGGCTTCTGAGCTATCCGGCATCATCGCTATCGAAGAATTCGAGAAGATTCGCGGCGCTCGCATCTTCGACCCGGAGAAGGTGGTGCTCGTGATGGACCACTTTACTCCGAGCAAAGACATCGAGAGTGCGGAGATCGTGAAACGCTGCCGGGCCTTCGCCGAAAAGCACGGCGTTCGCTTCTATGACGTTGGCCGCGCCGGAATCCAGCACATCCTGCTGCCTGAAAAGGGCTGGGTGGTACCCGGAGATCTCATCGCGGGCGCTGATTCCCATACCTGCACATACGGCTTCATGGGCGCATTCGGCGCTGGCATCGGATCCACCGATGCGGCCGCGGCCATGGCACTGGGAGAATTGTGGCTGAAGGTGCCCGAGTCCATCTTGCTGGAGTACCACGGAGAACCTCCCCCCTGGGTCGGCGGAAAGGACCTCATTCTTCACACAATTGGGCAGATCGGCGTGGAGGGTGCGCTCTACCAAGTGATGGAGATGAAGGGCGAGGCGCTCGAATACCTGTCGATGGCTGACAGATTCTCGATGGCCAATATGACCATCGAAGCTGGCGCCAAGACGGGAATCATTCCTGCAGACGCCAAGACCAAGGAATTTGTGGAGCGTCGAACGGACCGGTCCGGAAAAGCCTTCCAGTCCGATCCAGACGCAGAGTACGTCGCCCACTACGATTTTGATGTGACGGAGTTTGAACCGTTTGTGGCAGTCCCCTTCCTTCCCGAGAACGTCAAGCCGGTATCTGAGCTGGCCGGTCTGGAGATCGACCAGGTGGTCATCGGAATGTGCACCAATGGCAACCTGGCAGACTTGCGCGCGGCCGCCTCTGTTCTCAAAGGGCACAAGATCCACCCAAGGCTGCGCACGGTGATCATTCCCGGCAGCCAGAAGGTCTATCTGGACGCGGTGCGCGAAGGGTTGGTCGAAATCTTCATCGAAGCCAACTGCGCCGTGAGCACGCCGACCTGCGGTCCATGTCTGGGGGGGCACATGGGAGTGCTCGCTTCCGGGGAGCGCTGCGTATCAACCAGCAACCGAAACTTCCGCGGCCGGATGGGACATCCGGACAGCGAGGTTTATCTAGTCAACCCCTACGTGGCAGCCGCCTCGGCGATCGCGGGCACAATCGCCTCGCCCGAGGAGATGGTTATGGAGGTAGCATAGTTGACGCCCCAAAGCACGTTCCAGCTTTTTGGCCAGGGTTCTCCGGCCTACATATTTGAGGAGTGTCCTAGATGACCTTCAAGGGCAATGCGTGGAAGTTCGGTAAAAATATTGATACCGACGCCATCATCCCCGCGCGACATTGCAATACATCGGATCCCACAGAATTGGCTAAGCACTTGATGGAGGACGCTGATCCGGAGTTCATTCACAAGATGCAGCGAGGGGACTTGATCGTTGCCGACTCGAATTTCGGCTGTGGCTCCTCGCGTGAGGTCGGCCCGCTCAGCATCAAAGCCGCTGGGATCTCGGCAGTCATTGCCAAGAGCTTCGCGCGCATCTTCTTGCGCAACGCAATCAACATCGGGCTGCCGATCCTTGAGAGCGCCGAGGCTGTGGATGGCATAGATGAAGGGGATCTCGTGGAAATCGAGGCCGCCACTGGGCTCATTCGGAATCTCACAAGCGGCGAGGACTATCAGGCAGCACCTTATCCGGAGTTTCTTCAGCAGATCATCGCGCGCGGCGGATTGCTTCCCTACGTGGAAGAGCGGTTGGCGCAGGCGGGCCAGTGATCAATATCAAACGGAGCTTGAATGAAAACCTACTCCATCGGAGTGATTCCTGGGGACGGCATCGGACCAGAAGTCGTACGTGAAGGGCTGAAGGCTCTGAGCGCAGTTAGCGAGCTCGATGAGTTTCAGGTCGACACGGTCGAGTACCCCTACAGTGGCCAACACTACCTGAAGTCGAAAGAGCTCGTACCTGAAAGCGTAATTGATGAATGGAGAGGCCTGGACGCGGTGCTCCTGGGCGCCATAGGCCATCCGGAGGTCGAGCCCGGTCTGGTAGAGAGATCCGTCATTCTTGGATTGCGCTTCGGGCTGGATCTCTATGTGAATCTGCGCCCTATCAAGCTTTATGCCGAGCACCTTTGCCCGGTCAAAGATAAAGGACCGGAGGACATCGATTTCGTCGTAGTTCGAGAGAACACTGAGGGGCTGTACGCACAGATTGGCGGCCACCTGAAGCGCGGCACGCCAGATGAGGTTGCCTTGTTGAACGGCGTCTATACCTGGAAGGGATGCGAGCGCGCCGTCCGCTATGCGTTTGAACTGGCGCAGCAGCGCGCCCAATCCCGGGGCTCGAACGGGGGTTCGCCAAAGGTCACGCTGGTAGACAAGGCCAACGCAATTCGCCCGCACGACATCTGGACGCGTGCCTATGAGCAGGTGGCCCAGGACTTTCCGGAAATCGAAACCGACCATGCCTATGTGGATGCTTGCTGCATGTGGATGCTGAAGAACCCGGAGTGGTTCGACGTGATCGTCACCACCAATCTCTTCGGCGACATCATCACCGATCTCGGTGCCATGCTTCAGGGCGGGATGGGGATCGCGGCTTCAGGCAACCTGCACCCCGGCAAGACTTCGATGTTCGAACCCATTCACGGCTCAGCACCCAGACACGCCGGGAGAGACGTGG
>JBHIBY010000029.1:0-33269 GCA_046759305.1 Anaerolineales bacterium | reverse complement strand
ATCCGAGAGGGCGGCCTGACGGTGGGCGCCGGAGTGATCACCGAGATCATCGAGTAGGGATCATCCATGGCAAAGAAAGGCTCAAGACCGATCATTACGCTCGAGTGCACGGAGTGCTCGGAGCGCAACTATACGACTGAGAAGAACCGAACGAACGATCCGGGACGGATCGAACTGATGAAGTACTGCCCGCGGGAAAGAAGGCATACTCTTCACCGCGAGACCAAATAGCGTTGTAGGCCAGTAGCTCAATTTGGCAGAGCACCGGTCTCCAAAACCGGGGGTTGTGGGTTCGAGTCCTACCTGGCCTGCCTGATGGTAACGCCACAGCACTGAGGAGGATTTGTTGGCTAAGGCGCAAGTAGTCAAAAGAAAACGCGGAAATCCGATCTCGCGCTACCTGCGTGAGACGAGCGGGGAGCTCAAGAAAGTAACGTGGCCGACGCGACCGGATGCGCTGCGGCTTACAGGCTTGGTGTTGGTGGTGGTCTTTATTTCTAGCGCTGTGCTTGGCTTGTTTGACTATGTGTTCGCGCAACTGGTTCGCTTCATAATTTCACTGGGCTGATTCGAACGATTTAATGGGAGAGTCAACGATCGAAGATGAAGAAGCGGGAACTATGGGATCCGATTTTGAAAATCAGATGTCGGAAGATCAGAGTTCGGAACTCGACACCGAGCTGGAATTAAAGCAGTCGAGCCCAGATGGCTCCGAATCTGAACTCAAGGCCACAGGTGAATCCGAAGCTGAGCGCGCGGAGGCTGATGCTGAGGACCAGGCAACGCCTGAGCAGGAGGATCCTGAGAGCGGGCTCGGAGAGGAGCCATTGGGCACGGAAGAGATAACAGATGCTTCGCCCGAACCCGAATCAGAAGACGAGCCAAAGCTCGAGGCTACTGAGGCTGAACTTGAAGCACAGATGGAGCCCGAAATTAATGAACCGACTGAAGAGGCAGAGCCTGAGATCGAGTCCAACGAAGCTGAGCTTGAAGAGCAGATAGAACCTGAAGTTGAGGAACAGACTCTAGAAGCGGAGACAGAGGAACCAGAGCACGAGACAGAGGCAGAGATCGATAACCCTGATGATGATCGACATGCAAGTGCGGAAGAATCCGGTAAATTGACAGAACCCGCACCCGAAGCAGAGCAGCTTGTAGCCGAGGCGGAACTCGAAGGGGATGCAGTAGCTGAGAGCCAGCCCGCGGACGCGCAGCTTAATGGCAGTGACGGGGTGCTCGCGGAAGAGCTTGTCGAGGCTGAAATACTCGAGCGCATAGTTCCTGAGCCGGATGATGGGCGCCAGTGGTATGTGGTGCACTGCTACTCTGGATATGAGAACAAAGTTCGGCACAACCTTGAACAGCGGATTGAGACCATGGACATGAAGGGGAAGATTTTCGATGTCGTGGTTCCAACCGAGGAAGAAATGGAAGTTCGGGAGGGGAAACGACGTACTGTTGAACGACGCGTCTTCCCCGGATACATCCTGGTCCAGATGATCATGGATGAAGACTCGTGGTATGTGGTTCGGAACACTCCCGGCGTCACTGGATTTGTGGGTATGGGCAACGAGCCTACGCCGCTTCGGCCGGAAGAAGTAAACCAAATCGTGAAGCGGATGGAAGCCGAGGCGCCTCGCATCAAGGTCACCTACAACGTCGGTCAAAAGGTCCGCATCATCGACGGGCCATTCAACGATTTCATCGGAACGGTCGACGATATCGACATGGACAAAGCCAAAGTTCGGGTTATGGTCTCGTTCTTTGGAAGGGAAACGCCAGTAGAACTGGACTTCTTGCAGGTTGAGAAGGCCTAGCATGAGCTTTGGCCCTCGAACTGCAGGAAAGACGGAAATTCAATAGGCGAGTGAGATAGTGGCTAAAAAGATAAAGGCAGTAGCGAAATTACATATCGAGGCTGGAAAAGCCAACCCTGCGCCGCCCATCGGCCCCGCGCTGGCTCCGCATGGCATCAACTTGATGGCTTTCTGTAAGGAATATAATGCGCGCACATCCAGCCAGACCGGTGAGATCATCCCGGCCGAGATTACGATTTTCACCGATGGAAGTTTCAGCTTTATCCTGAAGACCCCGCCGGCGGCGGTCTTGCTGAGGAAGGCTGCCGGAGTTGAGAAGGGTTCGGCAGAGCCCAACCGCGAAAAGGTCGGGACGGTAACCCGCGATCAGCTACGGGATATCGCGGAAACAAAGATGAAAGACCTAAACGCAATCGATATTGACGGCGCAATGAGGCAAATCGAAGGAACCGCCCGCAACATGGGCATTGAGGTTGAGAGATAACAAATTGGCACTACACGGGAAAAATTACAGAGCGATGGCTGAGAAGATCGATCGGGACCAGGCTTATGATCCGCGTGCCGCGCTGGATCTAGCCCGGGAAACATCGTTCACGAAATTCGACGGAACCATCGAAGTTCACTTTCGGCTTGGGGTCGATCCACGCCACGCAGAGCAACAGATTCGTGAAACAGTCATGCTGCCGCACGGCCTGGGTAAGTCGGTGATAGTGGTGGTCTTTGCAGAGGGAGACGACGCAAGGCTAGCCTCGGAGGCAGGCGCCGATTTCATTGTGGATGACGAGCTGGTGGAGAAGATCCAAAACGGTTGGACCGGCTTTGATGCCACCGTGGCTACCCCCTCCATGATGGGCAAGGTAGGGAAACTGGGCAAGATCCTTGGTCCCCGTGGCTTGATGCCCAACCCGAAAGCGGGAACGGTCGTTACCGGAGAAGATCTACCGCGCGTGATCGATGAGCTGAAGGCCGGCCGGGTTGAATTTCGGCTGGACCGTACCGCGAATCTTCATGTTCCCATCGGCAAGGCTTCCTTCGAAACCGATAAGCTCTACGACAACATGGCGGCCTTGATGGAAGTGATCAAGCGCGCGCGTCCCGCTTCAGCCAAAGGGACATTTTTCCGAAAGATTGTCGTGACGAGTACCATGGGTCCCGGCGTGAAAGTGGACGCTACCGCGGCGCAAGCCATGTAGTAAATTGAGAATCTCTGCTCTCACCAGAGACAGCAGGTGCCCATCTGGGCTTAATTTCCTGCCGAGGTGAAGGTTTCAGCGGTGCTTTGCAGCAAGCTTGACCTTTGCCTCACATGCAAAGGTCAATTGGGTTAAAGGAGGTTTGTTGACTTGGCGATAACAAAAGCTCGAAAGGAAGCGCTGGTAAATCAATACAAAGAACTTGCGGAGAATTCCAGCGGCATAATCCTGGCCTCATTCTCAGGGGTGACGGTCAAGGATCTCGAAGGGCTACGTGGACAGATCCGCGAAGTGGGAGGCGAGTTCCACATCGTGAAGAATACCTTGATGGACCTCGCCTTTCGGGATCTTGATCTTCCACTACCCGAGGGCGCAACTGACGGCACTACTGCAATCGGCTTTGCCCCTGAGGAAGTTCCCGCGGTAGCCAAAGCGATCGTCGATCTCAGCAGAGGGGAACGGACAGTTCAGATCAAGGGAGGTTTGATCGATGGCGAGCTCGTCGATCAAGCCGGGATTGTAAGGCTTGCAGATCTACCACCCATGCCGATTGTTCGAGCTCAGCTGTTAGGACTCATTACCACACCCGCCGAGCAGGTGGCTGGAGTATTGTCGGCGACCATACGGCAACTGGCGGGAGTAATGCACGCATATTCGCAAAGCGAAGCTGCCGAAGCAGCTTAGCTCAAAATTCGATATTGAAAGGGAATTGAGGAGATAGAAGATGGCAGACCTAAAGAAGTTGGCAGATCAGCTCAGTAAACTGACGGTACTTGAGGCCGCTGAGTTGACCAAGATGCTCGAGGAAGAGTGGGGCGTATCCGCAGCCGCTCCAGTCGCCGTTGCAGCCGCGCCGGCTGCTGATGGTGCAAACGGGGCAGCGGCGGATGAGAAAACCGAATTTGATGTGGTGATCAAAGACGTTGGGCCGAAAAAGATCGACGTCATCAAAGCTCTTCGACAAATCACATCCCTGGGCCTCAAGGATGCCAAAGAATTAGCTGAGACTCCCGGGGCGAAAGTCATGGAAGGCACCGGCAAGGAAGCTGCGCAGGACGCAAAGGCTAAGCTCGAAGCAGCCGGCGCGACTGTCGAACTTTCATAGTCTGCTTCAAAGAACTTGATCGAACAGGGCTGCCCTGCGCGGGCGGCCCTGTTCGTTCCCCAATCTCTTCGTTTACATCACAGACAACCCATCTACGCAAAAGCCAAGCTTTAGAGCAGTCGATCTTCAGCCTTTCAAGATAGACATAACTGCATATTCCAGCCCCTGACTTGAAATGAAGCTGTAAAGTCGCCGCAGCCGGCATTCTCCTAAACTGCAGGGAAGGGAGTAAAGTTGGCAGCTTTCCGCTTTCGAGTGGGGGGCGCGCCATCGTCGGAGCCGACTCAACATCGGAGAGCAACTGGGACCGCCGCAGCTATTACGCTTGCTGGGGCGCTATGGCTGGTCGGCGTGGCTGAAGGCGGACCAACTGAAGCGGACCAGCAACTCGTTCCAGCCTCATTTCCAAGCGCAAGCTCTGTCAATGAGCTTGGTACGCAGAGTCGCAGGTCCACTCATGGAAACTTCGAAGCACCTTCCATCTCAGTGCAGTCAGAACCTGCCTTAGCAAGGCCCCGTCCGCGTTTGGCCTTCGATCGTGATGAGTACCTCGCAATGTGGATGGAGCAGCGTCTTGAGCGAGACGAAGAATTCGTGGCGACGCCTCTGACCTTTCCAGACAGCGAGGTGGTTTATTCGCAAGGGGCAATGGAATTCGATATTGAGCGCTTCGTTACCGATAAGGGAGGATTCCTCAAGGTCTACAGGGAGCAAATAGCGGGGCATTGGATGACCGGTGCCGAAATCGTAGAGCGAGTCGCCCAGAACCACTCGATAAATCCTCGACTACTACTGGCGATCATCGAACACCAGTCGCGCTGGGTATCCGATCCTGTTCGGCCACCGGAAGGGCCATTCCATTTTCCAATCGTTGCTAGCGATCGAAGGCTTCAAGGGTTGTATCTTCAGCTGACCTGGACTGCTGATGTACTCAGCCGGGGATATTATGGCTGGCGCCAAGATTCCTACACAGCTGAATTAAGTGAGGACAGGCCGAATGCCGGTACCGAAGCCATTCGCCAACTATCAATGAGGTTATGCTCGAATGCAGAATGCAGAAATGACTTGATAGGCACATACTATGGGCTATTTGGCGATCCCTGGAAATTTGGTGTTGAAATTCACGAGGAGAACCTATTCCAGCCACAATTGATCCTGCCCTTTCCTAGAAACAATGAATGGGTCCTTACCGGTGGACCACATGCCGCGTGGGGGTCGGAGTCCCCTTGGGCAGCACTTGACTTCGCACCCAAGTGGGACTCGAGCCGCCAAACCAGTGATATGGAAGTGGTGGCGATCGCAGACAGCACAGTTGCCAGGGTAGATCACGGCATTCTGGTACTCGACTTAGATGGGGACGGTTATGAGCAGACGGGATGGTCTATTTTCTACCTACATATTGCAGCAGCGGATTGGGTGCGGGTAGGCGCTCGTGTCAATCAAGGTCAGATCATCGGCGAGGCTTCGAGCGCAGGAGGGGTGGCCGATGGAGATCACCTTCACATAGCACGCAAGTACAACGGCGAATGGATTCCAGTTGTTGGGCCCGTGCCCCTCAACCTCTCCGGTTGGCGCGTTCACTCGGGTGCGAGCGAGTATGACGGGGGCCTTTACATGGAGGGGCGAGGCTGTACACTAACGGTGCTGGTGGGGGATTCGCTCCACCCGTCGCTTTTCCAAGAGTGCAGAAGCGAAGATTTAGCCTAAAAAGCGCAAGGTAAGTTCGAACACTGATCCTCACGCTCCGTTCGTAGTCCATTTCTGATCGCACGTTGTAAGGCTTCGGGCGCTAAATCCTTCCAACGGCTCCCCGCCGGCCCGGCAGACCGCGGTAGTATATCCACGATGCGAGAACACATACTGGTCATCGAAGACGACGCGCGGATTCTTCAGCTCCTTCGGCGTGGGTTGACCTACGAGGGCTACACCGTTGAGATTGCCTCGGATGGGCCTGAAGGTTTGGTGTTGGCCAGGGAGCGGCCGCCGGACCTGGTGGTGCTGGACTGGATGCTGCCTGGGCTGGATGGGCTGGAAGTCTGTCGCCGTTTGCGGGCAGCGGGTGCGGTGCCGATTCTCATGCTGACTGCAAAGGATGCGGTCGCCGACCGAGTCGAGGGCCTCGACGCGGGAGCCGATGATTATCTCGTCAAGCCATTCGAATTCGACGAGCTCCTGGCACGTATCCGGGCGCTCCTTCGTAGAGCAAAACCAGAGGACACCCCGGAAGTCCTGTCGTTCGTCGATCTGAGGCTGGATACCGGGACCCATCAATCCTATCGAGGCGAGCGCGAGATCGAGCTGACTGCTAAGGAGTATGAATTGCTTGAGCTCTTCCTTCGACACCCACGGCAGGTCCTTACTCGAGACGTTATCTATGATCGAGTATGGGGATATGACTTTGGTGGGGAGAGCAACATAATCGAGGTCTACGTTCGCTATCTTCGACAAAAGACAGAAGCAGCGGATGAGCCAAGGCTAATCCACACCGTGCGAGGCGTCGGCTATGTTCTGCGGGAGGACTCTTGACGCTCCGCGCTAGATTGACCCTCTGGTACACAGGACTGCTGGCTGGAGTCCTGATCTTATTTGGCACAGCCGTATACCTGCTGCTTTCCTTCCTTCTTACTCAGCAAATCAACGATACGCTGCTGAGAACGGCAGAAGACATTCGCTCAACAGCAATTCGATCCGTGGACGGAGAGGTGATTTTAATCCCTCCACAGGCGCTTGCGCTCACAGCTGGTGTCGGTGTGCAACTGCAGCGCAACGACGGCGAAATCGCTTTCCAAGACCCCGGAATGGAAGAATTGAGTCTTGAGCCGCTCATCCCAGAGGATCGTTCAGCGGCCTTCCGCACCGAAACGATGGGCAGTCACAACTACCGGGTATTGACCTACCCATTGCTGCTACAGCCAGAAGATGAAGTGATTGGATTACTCCAGCTAGCCATCTCGCTAGAGGCTTCTCAGCAAGCCCTGCAGAATCTCCTGATTCTGATGGTGTTTGGAGGTGTGGTGGCGGTGGTCGTGGCGGGAATCGTGGGCTGGTCGACGGCAGGCGCAGCTCTGCGTCCGCTGGACGAGGTGACTGAAACCGCACTTAATATCACGCGCGCCGATGATCTATCTCGTCGGATCCCGCAGTCCGGCCCACCTCGCGACGAAGTGGGCAAACTCACTTTAGCCTTTAATGAAACGCTGGAACGGTTGGAGGCCCTATTTGAGACGCAGCGAAGATTCCTTGCGGATGTATCTCACGAATTGCGAACGCCACTAACCACAATCCGCGGCAACGTTGACTTGATTTTCCGAATGGAGCAGATCGATCGGGAATCTCTGGAGGCCATCAAGGCTGAAGTGGATCGAATGACTAGTATGGTGAACGACCTCTTGCTTTTGGCCAAGGCCGAGAGCGGAAGGCTCCCTCTAGCATTAGAAGAGATCGAGCTGGATACGTTGATGCTTGAGGTCTTCAAGCAGGCAAACGTGTTGGCAAGCGATCGAGTGGAAGTGCAAATCGGCCGAGAGGATCAGGTGCGGGTGATGGGAGATCGAGACCGGTTGCGGCAGGTCTTCTTGAATCTTATAGCCAATGCCCTGGACCATACGCCGGAAGGCGGAAAGGTTACTCTAGCGCTGAACTGCGTTGATGATTGGGCGCAAATGACCGTAACCGACACCGGTTCCGGAATTCCACGTGAAGAAATCCCTCATATTTTCGAGCGCTTTTATCGCATCGACCGGTCTAGACGGCGAAGTGACACCGGCGGGGCGGGGCTCGGTCTCTCGATTGCGTATTGGATCACGCGAAGCCACAACGGGAGAATTGAAGTGATATCCGACGAAAGCACAGGAACTACGTTTTCGGTCTGGCTGCCTCGGCTAGAAGGCGAGTGTGTGTCTTCTGCTGAGCCTGCTTTAGAGACAGAAAGCGCCCGGACTCCGGCTTAGCACCTGATTCAAGCAGGACAACCTGCTAATTACTCCCAAGCTTCTGCCACATCAAACATTGGACGGCGCTCAGCCTGACGACTGCGCCTGGGATGCGCGCTGACACAGACTTGCACCTCCAGCTTCCAGCCAGGAATTGATGCCCGGACTGGGAAGCGTGCCGCGCTGTATGTCACTCAAAATGGCCGTGCCCCACCGCACATAGCGCTGGGTCTCGGTAGGCCAAAAGCTTATGGCCCGCTTGATCTGACCGTGTCCGCCGTTGTATCCGGCCAGAGCTAAAGCGGTATTTCCCTCAGCGAGTTCAAGACTGCGTGCTAGATAGCTGAGACCGCGTAGGGCATTCGTCTCAGGATCCAACGGATCCTCACCCGCACCGAAGTGGAAGGGCATCACTTGAAACAAGCCCGCTGCCCCAGCGTTCGAGAGGATCGACGGGTGGCCGCACGACTCGATCTGCATAACTGTCGCCACAAGCTCGGGCGGGAGATCATGCTCCACCGACCAGCGAAGAATATCTGGCGCCCAATGCTTCACCTCCGAAGTAAATGCCTCTGGGATCGAAGGACTGAACTGCTGCACGGAGCGCGGAAGGGGTCGGTCACCAAGTGCTGCGCCGGCGCGCGCGCTTGCGAGCACAGCTATGGTAGCGATGGGGAAGCTGGCCGCCAGTAAGAGCGGCAGCCAGCGAAAGATCCGCCCCAAGTTAGCGCTGGCTAATTGGTTGTGCGACCAGTGTACGCTTCGCACCTTTGCCTAGTTTTCGGCCAATTTGAGGCCTCGCCGACGGGACTTTGGTCCGAGATTGTCCCGATCGTGAACTTTGCGATTGGGACAATCGGCGGTAACCGGCGAGCGTGAAGGTTCCAATCAAGAGCACGCGAAGCAGCCAAACGAGCACTGCTACAAAAATCGGTGCACCCGATAAAAGAGATTCACGTGCGATGACTTCATTTCCCAAGGCAGGGTGATTCAGGAGAGCGAGCGATACCGACCACCATGTCAGGATGGCATTCATGGTCGCGGCCAACAGCCAGGCTCCAACCAGATACCAGACTTCAAATCGAACCTTTTTCTTGGGGGAAAACAGCCAGGAGAGGCCGGCGAAGTCCATTGCGCTGAATGCCAGCGCCAGAATAGTCGCCCAGCGTACAACGCCTAGACTAAGATCGCCGAGCAGATCCGTCAGAGCGAATTCTGTCGTGCCGAAATTGAAGAGCTCAAAGGCGATCAAAGCTCCCACCATGATTGCGGCGAAGACGAGATCGCGCTCGTGCCCCACACTGGAAATCCCGGATCGAGCCTTTGCAAACCGATCGACTTCGGGCCGTGCTGTCGCGTAAACTGCCATCCGTCACCTCCATTAGAACGTCTGTTCGGTTCGCCGAATATAGAACATCTGTGCTGGCGAGTCAAGCGCATAGCCAAGTAAGTCGAATTACAGCCGCATTTATGGGATAGCGTGAAACTTCGATCGCGATGAATTTCCGAATAAGGCTCTTATTCCTCTCCGCGGTTCCCACGATTCTGGCGGCTTGCGCGCCGAATTCCGAACCGCTCGTGGCTGACCAGCCGCTGGAATATGACATCGTTACGCTGTTGCCTAAGGACGCCATCCCTTCTATCGATCGCCCGCGCTTCTACAACACACAAGAGGCGGACGCCGAATACGAGCCCGACGAGATCGTGATCGGTGTCGAATTCAACGGAGACGCTCGCGCCTATGCCGTAGGCCTGTTATCCAGCCATGAGATCGTGAACGACCATGTAGGTGGGCGGCCCATTGCGGTCACCTGGTGACCGCTCTGCTATACGGGGATCGTGTATTCCCGGGAGGTCGAGGATGAAATCCTCGAGTTCGGAGTCAGCGGAAAACTGATTATGAATGTGCTGGTCATGTACGACCGGCAGACAAACAGTCTATGGTCACAACTGTTGGGAAGAGCGGTTCGCGGACCGCTCGAAGGATTTGAGTTGGAATACCTCCCAGCGTCTCAGACAACATGGAGCGACTGGAAGTCTCGACACCCGGATACCCAGGCTCTCGTTAAGGGTTATTCCGGCAACTACGATCCTTACGCAAGCTACTATCGATCGGGATCCGCAGGGGTGATCGGTGAGACGCGCAGGGACGACCGCTTGCAGACCAAACAGTTCGTGATCGGAGTCGATACTGGCCATGCGGCTATGGCTTTTCCATTCAGCGAGCTCAATCAGATGCCCGTGGTTAACGCGCAGGTCGGAGAATTACCAGTCCTTGTTCTTTTCGATGCCGAAAACGCGAATGGTGCCGCCTACAGCCGAATATCAGGAGACCGCGTGCTCACGTTTGAATCGATAGCAGCAGATCAATTACGCGATCTAGAAACGGGAACGGTATGGAACTTTTTTGGGGGAGAAGCTATTGAGGGATCACTAGCCGGCGAGAGACTGGACCGCGTCAAAAGCACGACCATTTTCTGGTTCGGATGGAAAGATTTTCATCCCGACACGGCCGTTTATGAGGCGGACGCATGATCAGTGATCGAATCTCGGCCTCGCGAATAGAGCCAAATCAAGACTGACCCTAAGACCATCATCGGAAGCACGAGAAGTCCAGCCTCTGGACCAAAGCCGCCACCCGTGAACAGCTCTGGCCCCTGAGACGTTTGGACAACAATAGAAGGCGTCGAGTTACCACTGACCGCAAAACCAAAGACCGGTCCCTGGAAGAAATTCCATCCAATGTGTACGCCAATAGGTAGCCAAAGCGCTCGTGTGCGCACCCAGCCGTATGCTAGAAAATAGCCTGCGCTGAAAATCCCAATCGTCGAAGCGATGGAGGCGGAGAAATTGCCCAGGTGAGCCACGGCGAATAACAACGACGTCAGCAACAGGGCCAGCACTAACCCTGTGCCGTCTCTGAGATTTTGCAGATAGTAGCCCCGGAACAACAGCTCCTCGTAGAAACCAACCGCAATGAAGCCAATTAACCCCAGCAAAACGCCAAGCATGTTCAGCGCGAGGCCGCTCTCCGCCCAACCCCAGCCCTCTATCTTGAGCCATCCGAGTCCCCATTGAAGGAGGAAGGTCAACGCAAAAAGCAGGAGGGGAATTAGAAAGCCGACGGTCAGATCGCGTATGGTAAATGGTCCCCATTCAAGTCCCAGGGAGCTAATAGACCGGCGATCTAGAGCGCGGCGTGCGATCAATACCGATAGCGTCGCGGCGGGAAGGGCGACGACGGAGGACAGCGCTAGGAGCAGCAACTGAGGCGTCCCCTCAGCGGCAACCAGATCCGGTGCAATCATGGTCACCACTATCACGATGATCGTCAGCGGGAACGAGACGATGAGCGCGATTGCGAGCATGATCCCGCCTTGAGCCAGCAGCCGCCAAACCACTCGCAAGCGCCGCTCGTCCGGCGAAATAAATATCCGAGACAGGAGATCGCGCCGATCTGTCAGTTCATCCATAAGGGGGATACGAAGCGGGGTGAATTACGCCCCAAGGCTTCGATATAGTAACGCGACGAGCTGGCTCTCGAGGCTGGTGAAGGAGTAGTAGCGTCGACCAATTTCGTAATTGTGCTCCGCCATCTGCCGGCCGATCTCGGGATCCAGTAGGCACCGCCTGGCGAGTTCTATTGTTTTGTCTTGTAGAAATCCCTCAAAGCCAATGACCTCGAAACCCTTCGGTTGAATGTCGGTCCTGAAAATTTCATAGGTGTTGATCACCAATGGACGCTTATAGAAGATGGCCTCAAGGAAAGCATTCCCGAAACCTTCGACGGTTGAAGGATATGTGACGAGCTCCGATGCACGATATGCGTCGCCCAATGAATAGACTTTACGACCATTGGGTAGATCCTCGCGACGGTGATTGACGATATCGGCGCCGAAGACAACGTTTGCCTTGATCAGCTCAGCGAAGTTGCTCAAGTAGCTCTCATACTCTGAGCCTTCGTCCCCAGATTGATGCGTTATCACCAGCACCGAATCTAACTCTAGACGTCGCACAAGTTCAATGGCATGTTCGATTCGCTTGCGAGGGACGATGCGCGTCGGTTGCAGAAGAAGATGTTGATCGGCACCGATACTCAGGGCTTCACGCAACTCCCTGCTAACGTCTTCAGCCTCTATTGGCGAATTGTCGAAATCCATCACGTTTGGCACGAGAACGGTGTTCACACCAGTCCGAAATCCGAGCTGACGTCCGGCAAAACTGTTGATTACCACGTGTGTAATCGATGGCAGTGTCGGCGGGAAGGCCGCGTTCACGTAATCTGAAGCAGATGTAACTGAGAAACGTGTGCGCTCCCAGGCAAAGTCATGGTGGTGGGCGATGGTTGGGATCCGGGTTTCGGCGATTAGTTCAGTGATCGCCAGCCCGAGGGGGATGTTCATCGGCAACGAGAGTGCATTCTCAACGATTAGGACATCCAGAGCGAAATCCAGGACAAATTTATATAGCATCTGCTTGATGTGGTAGCGCAAGCGCTGAATGGTGCCCGTGGTTTCGGAGGAGCGTATGTAGGCGTCGAAGACGTCCCCCGTTATGGTAAGAATTTGAGGGTGATTAAAGTGCGCTTCTGGGACAACGACCGATCGTTCCGAAGGTCGATCTGATTCTCCAGCAAAGTAGAAACATTCGTGACCGAGTGCAGAAAGGATGTTGGCCCACTTCTCTGTTTCAAGCGAGACGCCGTCAGTACCGGAGAAGCGGGTCGAAACAAAACCGACGTGCACCCGTGGAGGGTTCATCAACTCTCAGCGTCAATCACGAATGGCACGGCGTTTTCAGGAATGTGATCCCAAATAGCCTCGATTGGGAGATCGTTGAAATGAGTCTTGATGATAGCCAACGGCAATCCATGGGACACGATGGCCACCGTCCTGTGTGGATAATTACCGAGGATATCTTCTAGCGAATCGAGTACTCGAGACTGTACTTCTCCTATGGTCTCTCCACCTGGCGGCGCGGCGGATAGCGGTTCCTTCTTTCGCAAATCCAATATCCTACGATAGCGATTCCGGATTTCGTTGAATGGTAGCCCCTCCCACTCACCCTGATTGATTTCGCGGAGACGAGTATCCAACCGAACCTTAGTCCCGGTCACTTCACTTACTAGTCTTGATGTCATCGTGGCGCGCGCCAAATCGCTGGAGTATAAGGCATCGAGCAATTCCTCGCGCAACCGCTCAGCCAGATTTCGTGCTTGCCTTAGACCTACGTCATTCAGCGGGATATCGGTTTGTCCCGTGTAGCGTCCCTCTCGATTCCAGTCGGTTTCGCCATGCCGGATGAGAATCAAGCGGGTCATGTGGTATAGAGGCGTTCCATGTACTCCGGGATCTCGATCATCGGTGGGCGCTCGCGTTCTGCGATTTCCTCCACCTCCAGGAAAAAGCGCGAACTCGACCGCTGTATGATCTTCATGCTGCGGTTGATGTCGCGAAGGAGCTCGAGACCGTAGCGACGGTCGAGCTTGCGCGTCAACGTTTGGATGACTGCAAAAGACATCATGCTCAGTGCGCTCAGGGGTTGGCTGCGGTGAATGCGCTTCACAAGGTCCACCTGCCCAATTGCGCTGAGGCCGAACTGCTCCAAAGTATCGATCAAAAGCCCGATTTCGACACCGTACCCCGACGAAAAGGGAAGAGTTTCAAGTGCCTCGCGCCTTCCACCATACTCTCCCGACAGCGGCTGAATAAGCCCGGACAGGGCAGGGAAAAACAAATTGAGCAATGGTCTGGCTGTGAGTTCCGTGACCCGCCCGCCTCCCCCCGCTTGAATAGACTTTCCAACTCGTATTGGTCGTAAATAGAAGCCTTTGATAAACATCAAGTCGCGCCGCTGTAAGAGTGGCCCGATCAAGCCGTACACGAACCGAGGGTGGATGTTCACGATATCGGTGTCGACCCATAGAAGCAAGTCGCCTTGTGTGACGTAAAGGCTTTTCCAGAGTGCCTCACCTTTGCCACTACGTGCGCCATACTCTGGCAAGATATCCAGGTGGACATAGACCGAGACACCCAAGCTTTCCGCAATCTCGCGAGTGTGGTCGGTCGAATTTGAATCGATCACCACCAATTCATCCAGCAGGGGCACCTCCTGAACCAGGGCTCTCTGGATGGTTTGAATAACGTGTCCGATGGTCTCCTCTTCATTGAGGGTTGGCATAGCCAGGCTTATCGTGAGCCCCGTCTGCTCTTTGCGTGAGAGCAACTCCTTTAGGTTTTGGAATTCGTCGGCGTAAAATGTGTTCTCCGCAAACCACTTATCAACAAGGATAGAGATGGTCTCAAGTGAGCTTAGCCTCTCTAGGGGCTCCGAAGGTCGAGAACGCGCCGCCAATACATTCACGTCAGTCTGTTCCAACAAGCTCCGCGAAAGCCCGTTTAGTTGGGTAGTTCTTCCTACTGCGCAAGCTAAGACCACTGTGTGAAATTTGCCCGCCTCGGTCAGGATTGCTCCGGTTGGATCATCGGAGTACAGCACCGAATAGTTCACATGAGGCAAATGTTCGAGCACTTGCTCGAGCGCCTCTACCTGATCCGGAGATTCTTCGAGATTGCCAATGCGAAGGATTGTGATCTGATGATCCCCTGCCGTCTCGAGCCTTAGCACCAGTCGCAGCGCCAGTTCGCTGTCCTTTCCGCCGCCCAGCACTACCAGAACCCGCTCGCCATGAGTAGGAGGATCGCCGGTGACCATGGCCACGTCACACGGCAATTGCGAAAGCATGGCTTCAATGTGCGTTTGCTGCGGCACGCCGTGGCCCAGCCATGGAAGGATGACCAATTCGATTCCCTCCTCCGCGACCTCAGCTGCGATTTCGTCTTCTGGGCGGTAGGACACTAAAATCTTGGCTCGGACTCGCGCCTGAGTATTGGCAAACGCGGACCGGAGTATGGTGCGCAACGCCTTGGCCTGCGGTGCAGCCTGGCTGAGCGAGCTCGGCTCGCCTACAGGAATGACGCCTCGTACAAGCAAGGTTCGCTGGCCGCGCAGCCTATCGGCATATGCTAGTAGAGGCTGTGGCTCGCAACCTGGAATGATTGGGATCAGTACCTTGCCGGCGCCTCGATTCCTTCGGGAACGCTTTTTAGCCATCTTCAAGGATCCGGATCACTTCTTCGCGGACAATCCTGGGCCAGGCATGGCGCCGTCGCAGTCTGCTCCATAGTAGAAACGCGCGATCCGCGAACAGTAGATCCAGGATACGCTGGGCTACGCGTTCTGGGGGATCGCTGAGTTGGAAGTAGGTTGCCAGCTCCCCAGCAGATTCGCGGAATGGAGGAATATCGCTGCAGAATACGGGCATTCGGGAGGCTGCTGCCTCAAGAACTGGGATACCAAAGCCCTCGGCGACACTGGGAAAGAGCAGCGCATCACACAGGGAGTAGAGGTCATGCAGAGCGCGGGGATCGACACCTTGGCTTAGCTCCTCGCCGGATCGGTAAAGAAAGTGCAAGCTATCGGTGAGATCGAGTTCTTTTTGAAGCGCCTGGAGCTCCTGAGAATAGGCTACGTTCTTCGGGTTGTGCTGCCCAGGAGGGCCCGTTATTAGAAGCCGAAAGTCTCGCCCGGATAGCCTCCGAAGTGCGGCCAACACGTGAATCGCGTACTCAATGTTTTTGCGGCGAGTGATGCGAGCGGGTAGCAACAGTAGAGCCTCGGCTTCTCTCAGCCCAAACTCCGTGATGATCCGCCGCGCAAGGTCAGTAGTGCCCATCCAAGGATCGAAGCCCGGGGAGACAACACGGATCTGCTCGAGTGCTAGACCATAGCGCAGGGCGAGTTTCTCTTGCTGGGCTTTGGAGACCACGACGTTAGTCACACCAGGCCACGGATGGCGCAATAGATCCCAAGGAGCCCCAGTATGAAGGTCGGAGGCGTAGCCTGGTCGGTCCCAGGCAAAGTCGTGGTGCCATCCGATGAAACGAGGTAACGTGCCAGCTTGGTTGAGCTCTGCCAAAGCCGCAGTCAAGGCCAGATTCTTGTGCAGCGTCAGGACATTGTGCACAACCAGCGCTTCCAAGCCCGGGAGCACATTCTCGAGCGCCTCCCGCACCCGAGCGGTCAGGCGAGTGAACTTGTCACTTATTCTTCCCTCGTCCAACTCAGACTTGACGGCCAGGACCTCCGCGTTTCCAGAGAAGATCTCGGGAATCAACCGGTGCTCCACTCGCTCGTCAAACGGTGCTCCTTTTCCGACAATCACCAGTGGAGAATGCCCCAAATCCGAAAGACAGGTGGAGTGGTAGAAGATCGTCTGCTCCACACCGCCGACCGTTGGTGGCCCACTGTAGTGCAAGATCCCGACCCTCAGGCGATCTCCCATTCTTCTTCTTGTAAGATCCAGCGGACCTGGTACGGAGCCAGCCATAAACGGCTTGGATCCACAGACTCGCCGGTAATGAGGTCCGAGGTCATTGTACCGTTTGGGGCAATCCGGATCTCTAACCCGGTACCTGCCACTTCGGAGACGCAGAGCACACGCCGTCCTGCAGGTCCTTCGCGCATCAGTCCGAATACGGCCGACTCTGCCTCGATAACGCGATGCTTGCTCCATGGGCTGAAAGCAGGATGTGAAGCGCGCGCTCGGAGCAGGCGGACCAACCCTTCGAAAATCTGGTGGCGGAGGCTACTCCGATCGGCGAGTTCTTCCCGAAGGGATAAAAGCTCGAGTTTCTCGCGGTTGATGGAACGCACATTGCCGGTCCGGCGAATCTCCTCCAAGTCGTTCCTGGAGCCAAAAAGGCTGTGGAAATAGATACCGGGCAAGCCCGGCATCGCAAGCATGATGGCATGCGCGGCCAGAAAGCGATCCGCCGCGCGCTGGGTGTCTTCGCTACGTCCTGATGTACGCATGAGGGCGTCGAGATAGGTTACGTTAAGTTCATAGGGAGCCTTCCCGCCATCTTCCAGTGTGCGGTAAGAGACCGCTCCGCCGCTTAGATCCGGCAAAGCTACTAGAGCCTGCAACTCCTCCTCGGAGAGGAGGTCGGCGACCGGTCGCAGCCCGATTCCATCGTGAGAAGCGAGGAAGTTGAAGAACGTTACATCATCGCTCGGCAAAGACAGGCCACTCACCCATTGCGCAAGGCGCATCGAATTCCCGCTTGTCATGGTGTGCAGGACCAGAGGAGGAAGAGCGAACTGATATACCAGATTCGCCTCGTCGTTCCCCTCACCAAAATAGGAGATGTTCTCATCATGAGGTACGTTGGTTTCCGTGATGAGCAGCACGCCAGGCGCGGCCGCGTCTAAGACTGCGCGCATCAGCTTCACTGCGTGATGAGTCTGGGGCAGGTGGATACTTTGTGTACCGACCTGTTTCCATAAAAATGCGATAGCGTCGAGCCGGATGACCTGCGCGCCATTGCCTACGTAAAAAAGCAACAAGTCCAGAATCTCGAGCAGTACCTCTGGATTGGCATAGTTGAGGTCTATCTGGTCGGCGCTGAACGTGGTCCACACATAGCGTGGGCCGACGGCGGTGTCGAAATGGGTAAGGAGCGGAAGGTCGCGCGGCCGGATGACGGAAGACAGGTCTACGCTGGGATCAACGGTGATGAACGTATCCTGGTATTCGGGATTGCCGCGCAAAAAAGCCTGGAACCACTCGCTTTGGGCGGAGACGTGATTGACGACTGCATCTATCATGAGTCGCGTGTGGGAGCCTATCCGCTGGATGTCATCCCATGTACCGAGGTCAGAGTTCACCTGCCGATAGTCAATAACGGAAAATCCATCGTCGGAGGAGTAGGGGAAGAAAGGCAAGATATGAATGCCGCTGATCAAGTCGGAGAGCTCCTCGGTAAGAAGATGGCCTAGCGTTTGAAGTGGAGACGCGCATTGGCTAGTAACCTGGTTCCCATAGGCGATGAGAAATGCGTCACGCTCGGAAAGTTGAGTGGGAGCTACGGCTGGATCGACGGAGTGTCGAGCAATTATGGCCTCCACCTGGGGGAGCAGCTCGATCACGCGTGCACTGCCATATAGTGCTCCCAGATTCTCGGCGATCCGCTCTTCTATCTCTCTACTAATTGGCACGTATTTAGAGGTCGGGCACAAAGGTCCGAGTCCCTGCCCAGCGGTTTGCATCCGGGCTGGGCTGCTTGATCAATCGTGAAGAAAGATTCTATGTATGCTGAACGAGGCCGGCGGGTCTAACAGCAAGGTACTGAAAATGGGCATGTCAAGATCATGGCGATTCTCTTGCCAAGAAGCATGCCAGTGTTAGTGAACGGACCTTGGGCACGCATCGATCTGAACGTGTGGTGAGGCCATAGCTGTTCTTGTGCAACACGAAAATACTTCATCAAATTATCTTAAGGATGCGTGAACCTGCTCATGCAGCACCAAGCGAAGCTCGCTAAATCCTGCGAATTCGACCTACCAGGCTATCTCATTTGATGAGCGTATGTACTTGCTCATGCATATATAGCTGCAGGTAGTAGTATCCGCCTGCGTTCTTTCCAGAGGAACCAGACCCTTTCCATCCGCCGAAAGGTTGGAAGCCGGGCCAAGCTCCGGTGGTCGAGCCCTGCGGCCGATTTGCATAGGTGACGCCGGCCTCTATGTTCTCGAAGAACCAATCCGCTTCTTCATCGCTCCCATAGAATCCTGCGGTAAGCCCGTAGCTGGTGCTGTTAGCGAGCTCCATCGCCTGATCCAGGTTTTGATAGCGATGGACCATCGTAATAGGAAGGAACATCTCATGCTTCCATAGACGGTGATCCGCCTCTACATCAGCCACTATAGTTGGCTCGACGAAGAAGCCCTTTTCCATATCGCCCTCGGTGACGACCTTTCCTCCAGTCAAGAAATCGCCGGCCTCTGACAGTTCTTCGCTGTAGTCTTTGAAATCCTTGTACGCGCCACGGTTGATCACCGGGCCCATGAACACTGACCGATCCGTTGGGTCGCCCACCTGGAGTTCTTTTGCGGCCTCAATAAGCTTTGGCACAAACTCACTGTAGACCTCTTCATCTATGTATATTCTCGAATTGGCGGAGCACTTCTGACCCTGCAGCCCGAACGCAGATCGTAAGATGCCGGAGACGGCCCGGTCGAGGTCAGCGTTGCGGGTGATCAAGGAGGGGTTCTTGCCACCCATCTCCAAGATGATCGGGCGCGGGTATTCACCCGCCGCGAAAGTGCGGTAGATGTGCATCCCGACGTCGAACGAACCGGTAAAGGTGATGCCATCTACCAACGGGCTGTTCACCAAGCCTTCCCCCAGAGTACCACCAGGTCCGGTCACGTAATTGAAGGCGCCATTCGGCAAGCCGGCGTCCCTGAAGCATTCCGCCAGTAGACGAACCGTCCACGGAGTGTCGGTCGCCGGCTTCATCACAATGGTGTTTCCTGCAACAAGCGCAGCCCCCGCAGGTCCACCCGTCAGTGCCGACGGGAAATTGAAGGGACTGATGACAACCCAGACCCCATAAGGCCGAAGCACTGAGACATTCTGTGCCTGATACCCTTTGAGCGGATCCTGGCCCATGCTGATCACGTAGCCTTCGTTAGCTTCCATCTGATCGCAGGCATAGCGAATCAGGTCGGCGGCCTCGGCAGCGTCCGCGAGGGCTTCCATTCGGTTCTTACCCACTTCAAGGGAGAGCACCGCTGCTATCTCATAGACCCGAGCGTCGATTTGATCGGCCGCTTGGCGCATGGTTTTTACGCGCTCCTTCCACGGCATTTGAGCCCAGGTAGGAACGGCACGTCCAGCAGCTTCGAGGGCCCGGTGCGCGTCGTCTCCTGTACCCTTTTGAAAGGTTCCCAATACCCACTCTTGATTGATTGGTGATCGGTCCTCAAATTTATCAGTGGCAAATACGTCCTGCCCGTCGATGATCATCGCGTGCTCGGCGCCCAGCGAAGCCCTTACCTCTTCCAAAGCCGCTTCGTAGTTTTGATGCAGCTCCTCGGGTGGGTCGTACATCGTCGCGTAGGTGAGACGAAAATCATCGGCTACTTTCTCTGCCATGGAACTCAACTCCTTTGTGAAGGCACAGCTTTTAGTGGTTCAAACCGTGCTCTGCAGGCAATCTCTGTCAAAGTATACCGTCCGGGGATGTATACTCGATTTGAGCTATGCCAGGTCCGCTGAAATGATCAAGATCTTCTTGGCGATCTCGATCACACTCTTCTTCTTTCAAGCATTACGGACCCTTTTCTCCTCGCTGTTTGGAATAATTTACGACCAGATCTTCGTGGGCCCGGTCACCCTCTGGCTCGGGACTAGCAGCCTGCTCATACTCGTAGCTTTAATTGCCCCCTCCTTTATTCCAGAACGGTTCGAGAGGGGATTGCTCCCGTTAGCAGTCACGATCGGAGTGCTCGCCCGCCTGGCAATGACCCTCTCTCGGTCCGACATCCGCTACTGGAGTGCTCTGATCGTCGTCTTCGCCGGTGCCTTGTTCCTCAGGGTCTACTTGGAGCGCACGCCACGCGAGGCGATTATCGCAATCCTCGGGGCACTCGTTGTCGGGCAGCTGCTTAGAAACCTTGGAACGACCTACGATCTCAGTCTGCGTACCGGCTGGCTCGCGGTTCAATTCCTTTGGAGCCTGCTTCTCCTGGCTGCGCTCTTCTGGGGAAAGCTGGAATTGCCGGAGGAAGCACGTTCCCCGGGCTGGCTCGTGGGGCTGGCCTTCGGCGCGTTCTTATTTCTCGAGACCTCCTTGCTGTCGCTCCCCAACGGAATCTACCGCTGGAGTGACTGGTCTTATCTGATCCTCGTGCCGGCCTTGCTGGCAGTAACAGCGGCTCCGCTCATTCCGGCTATCTGGGATGGGACGCAGATCTGGCTGGGGACGAATCTGGCACCAAGAGTGCTCGTGGCTATGGCCTTGCTAGCGGGACTCGCAGTGGGATATTTCCTTGAAGGCCCACGGGCGGGATTAGCCCTGCTTCTTGCGCAAGGTGCGCTCCTGCTCTCCATCGTAGTCCTGTTCGGAGTGGAGCGATCCAGCGAGCAAGGCGGGCTCTGGCTTCCGTTGGGATTCGTGCTCTTTTTGTTGCTCAACTATTTCAACGCTTTTACCTTCACATACCCATATACGCTGCCTGCAATGCGAGGATTGGGGTGGACGATCTATCTAATCGGAGCGGCGATGGTCGCGCTCACGCTGCTGATTGTGCCTCGGGCAGTGGAGCTGCTGCGTCCACCGGCCGCCTCACTCGCCCTTCTGGGGGGAGCTGCTCTTATCGCCAGCCTGATCGTGGCTATCCCCGGTCGGATCAAATCTCCCAACGAAGATGGATCTCTAACCATCGCCACTTACAATATCCATTACGGCTTCGATGAGGAATGGGCTTTCACGCTGGATGAGCAAATCGAGGCCATTCGCAATAGCGGTGCCGATGTCATCGCTCTGCAAGAGGTGGACGCCGGAAGGCTCACCAGCTACTCCGTCGACAATGCTCTTTATATGGCGCGGCGTTTGGGAATGCAGGCGGCCTTTTTTCCAACCATTGAGCATCTCACCGGGATCGCAGTGCTCTATCGAGGCCCGCAAGCACCAGTAGTTTCACAATTGCTGACCTCCAACGAGGAGCAGACTGGAATCATTGGCGTGGATTTGGCGTTGGGAGAACAGTCGGTGGGGGTCTTTGCTGTGTGGATTGGCCTGGATGCCCCCGAAGCTGAGCGTCAGGTCGAAGAGGCTTTGGAATTTATTGGAGACCGATCACCGGTTGCTTTCGCGGGCGACTTCAATCTTGAACACGGGGACCCGGCTGTCGAGCGCATCAAAGGTGCAGGTTTCATCGATCCGTTCCAGGCACTGGGAATGAATCCGCCTCCTCCCACTCATCCTGCGATAGGGCCCGTGAATCAAATCGATTTTGTGTGGCTTCGCGGGCTAGCCCCTACTGGTGTATCCATTTCAGAATCACTGGCTTCCGATCACCGTCTAGTAGCGTCGAGCGTCAACCTGCTGCCCTAGGTAGGTCAACCCTGTCTATCAAACTGCATCCCCCAACGATCGAGGATCGCATCGAGCTGAGCCATGAAGTACACGGTTCTCACGGTCCTCTAGTGCTGATGCTGCACGGATTGGGATCGCGGGGCGAAGATTGGATCTTCCAAATCGAGGCGCTTGAGCACGATTACCGGGTGGTCACACCCGATCTGCGCGGACACGGCAGCTCGCCGTCAACCATCGACTGGCCAACTATGGGGGATTTAGCGGCAGATGTCCTTTGCCTTTTGGACCAGCTTGGTGAGCGTCGGGCGCATTTCGTGGGGCTTTCGCTTGGAGGAGGGGTGGCGCTTCAAATGGGCCTCGATTACCCGGACCGGGTGAAGTCGCTAACCATTGTGAACGCGGCCGCTACCCTACGAGTGCCACGCAATCGCCTCCCGAGCGCGTTCGTCCGGATGGCGCTCCTGCTGACCGGTCGCAGGAAGCGACTGGGTGAATGGGTCGCGGATGGCTTATTTCCGAGGGAGGATCAGACAGAAATTCGCGAGGTGGCCGCCACACGGATCGCCGAGAATCTGCGGCGCAACTACCTCCAGGCAATCGTCGCAATCCTCCGCTTTGATCTTCGGAAGCAGGTACACCTCATTCAGGCCCCAACGCTGGTTGTTGCCGGTATGCTCGATGACACGGTTCCGATATCCCCGAAGGTCGCGCTGGCGAGCGCCATCCCCGGTGCGCGCTTGGAAGTCATCGACGGCTCGGGGCACGCAACCCCACTCGATGCGCCGGAGGAGTTTAATCGGTTGCTACGTGAATTCCTTGGGAAGCAATCAGTCAAGGCTTCGAACGTAAGAGATCTACTGGTTGCGGACGACCACGAATACTCCCGCAAGCACAGCTAGCCCCCCTAGAATTTGTGAGGTGCTGAGAACCTCGCCAAGCAATGCCCCGGCCAAGATTGCCGTAACCACTGGTTGGCTGAGCATCGCTGGAGCAACGATAGAAGCCGGAAGATACCCGAGCGAGAAGCTCACCGTGAAGTAACCTAAGACTTGAGCAATCATGCCCATCGCTAAGAATGCCAGATAGGTGGTGGGAGGATATCCGCTCAGTGGTTGTCCCAGACCCCAATTGAGAAAAAGGAGCATCGCAGCGGAGCTCATGGCAGCGAACCAAAAATAACTGAGCGCATCCAGCTTCTCTCTGCCAAGCTGCGTAACGAGGAAATAGCCCGCGTAAAATAAAGCCGCAATTAGGCCCAGGAGCGATCCGATTGTTTGCCCATCCCGCTCCAAACCCAACACCAAGCCGGCACCCACCATGGCGATCACAGTTCCCACCCAGAAGGCAGATGTCAGTCGCTGACGAAAGAACACAAGCGCTCCCAGACCGACCCAAAGTGGTGCAGTGTTGGCTAGCAATGTGGGGTTTGTGGCGCCGGATAGGACGACACCGGTAGCCCACGCGGCCAGGTCGGCGGCAAAGAATATTCCCCCGAGGAGCGCCAGCCGAAGTGCACTCCAGGGGGGCCACGACCCTTTGTATATCCGGAACGCGAACGGGGCAGCCACTGCCACGGTGGCGATAGCCATGCGGTAAAAAGCGCTGACCACCCCGGGCGCTGCCGCCCAGCGTACGAAGATGGCCGAAAATCCCAGACTCAAAACTCCCGCCCCAAGCGCCAGATAGGCCAGGCGCTTGGAGCGGGAGCTTGAATAACTTACCGCGCTAGCTTGGCTCAGCCCTCGAGACCCTCAAATCCCTCGAAGTCTTCGTACTGATCAGGGAATCGGCACGGTTCATCGCCACACATGAAGAGGAACTCAAAGCCTTCCGGGAATTTAAAACCCTCTGGAAGCTCCCTACCGAAACGAAAGCCTTCCGGTAGCTCAAATCCCTCCGGCAGCTCTCCCTGGAAATGAAAACCAGGCATCATCTCGCCGAAGAAAGGCATGACTTGGCCCATGAAGTCGCCTTCGAGTGAACTTCCGCCCGGTCGTAACCCAAGCTCTACTTCAATCGAGATGCGGCGCCCGTCACGAATAACGGTCAGCTCGATCTGTTCGCCAGGTCTATAGCTGCCGATCAACTCTGCAAGGTGATGATTCTCATTGACTTCCGTACCGTTAACAGCATGGATGACATCGCCAGCCTGCAGTCCAGCCTCATCGGCCGGGCTTCCCGGCACCACCTCAACGACCAGTGCGCCGTGCTCCTCATCCAGGTCTTCCCGATCCTGTAGTTCTGGCGTGATCACCCGGAAGACGACTCCGAGGTATGGCTGATTCGACTGTCTAAACTCAAACGGCTGGTCATGGCCCTGGCCCCTGGGGAATGGATCTTCGGGACCTCGCCGCGGGAAAAACTCCTCCAGCAGCGGCCCGACGGCTCGCGCACCGATTTCGGGAAGCTCTTCGATAGCTTCCGCTTTGCCCGCCGACTTTCCCCATTGGTAGCCTAAAAATAAGCCGCCCGCCAAGGCAAAGAAGGCGATCCCGATCGAAAAGACGACGGAGAGTCCGACTACTACGATTGAATAGCGTTTATCTGTCACGAAATTCTCCCTTCTCCTCCAAATAGTGGGGTTTTAGCATGTGCAAATTAAAATGGAATGAGCCGGTTTGAGGAGCGATGAATCGTCTAGTTACCGAGTTCACCGTCGATGATCTCGGCGAAATTTATTAAAGGCTGGGCGCCGACCAAGGGAATACCGTTGATAAAGAAAGTCGGCGTACTGGTCACTCCGAGGCTCACGCCGTAATTGAAATCGTCCCGAATCTCGTTTGCGTAGCGAGCCTCAACCATGCACTCTTTGAAACTTTCTAGGTCTAACCCAAGATCCACTGCCGCTTGATCGATGCCGGGTGAGTCGAGCACATATCCACCCGAGAAGAGCGCATCATGGTACTCCCAGTATGCCCCTTGCTCTTCCGCACAGTGCGCTGCCTGGGCGCCCAAAAAGCCTGCACGTCCGCCACCGACAATGGGGAAATCCTTGTATACGAAGTGTATTTGCCCTGGATAGCTGTCGAATAACTCATGAGACACTTCCTGGTGCCAGCGCTGGCAAAACGGACAGGTGAAGTCGCTGAATTCGATGATCGTTATTGGCGCATCGACCGGTCCGAGCGATGGATCACCTCCCGGGTCGACCTCAATTCGAGTTGCCTGAGCGCTGCTGGCGGCCATTTCGGAAGCAGGCGCAGCCGACACATCTTGCGAGGGGGAAGTCGTACCGGCCTGTCCCCATGCCAGATAACCTCCGCCAAGGCCCAGTAGGAAGGCAAGGGGTATCAGGGCCAAAAAGACATGATCGCGTCTCAAGCGGATATATTCAGGATCACTCTTCGGATCCGGAGCCGAATCCGAGTCCTGTGGTTCGTCGGTGGCTGAAGACATAGGGCGGCATTATAGCACCCGCCTCCTTGACTCCCGGTGTGGCGTACCCTATGGTAAGCCATAGACCGACTGGTCAGTCGGTTATTAAGGTTCACGTGCAAGAAATGCGCGGAATCCAATGAGTCCCCGTCCCGATGTCAGTTTGGAGCGCCAGGAACAGATCCTGGATGCCGCTGAGCGAGTTTTCAGTGAACGCGGCCTCTCGAGCGCACGGATGGATGACATCGTGGAGGAGGCGGGGCTCTCGAAGGGCGCTCTGTACTGGTATTACAAGAGCAAAGACGCCGTCATCCTGGCCCTCATGCAGCGGGTTCTCGATCGCGAGCTAAGGCAAGCGGAGAAGCTGATCGAATCCGAGGGAACAGCCGGGGAGCGGCTGCAAACTTTCATGCGCCTGGCGCTCTCAGATATCGCGGGCCTGGGACGTCTGCTCCCGCTGGCATACGAATTTCTAGCCATGGCCTCTCGAAGGAAATCCGTGCGCCGCACGATGGCCGATTACTACCGGAGATACACGGAGTTGCTTTCGGAGATCATCGATCAGGGGATCGAGTCGGGTGAGTTTGCGGAACTGGACGTCGAGCAAGCTTCTTTAAGCTTAATCGCACTGGTAGAAGGCTTGGCGTTGGTCTGGTTCGTTGCACCCGACAGGGTCAATCTAAGGGATCTCGGTGATGCACCGATGGAAGCCCTATTGAACGGCTTTCGGGCTCGATAGACCCAGCCAATTGTCTGTTGACAGGTCGTAGGAAGGCTCGCTTGGGAAGACGGATCTACGGCAAGCACTTTAAGGCTGCCGTAGGACCAGGAATTAATAGCAGAACTACCGCAACTTGTGAGGTCTGAAAGGAAGGCTAGCGAATGAACATCCTGACTATGCTGGTCGCCATGCTTGGTATTGGGCTGGTGATCGGATACCTGGCCGGAATCATCTGGAAAGGCGAGCGGCCCTATGGACTGGGAGGGGACATGGGACTTGCCGCTGTGACCACAGTGATTGTCGGTCTGATCGACTGGTTCGTGATCCCTGCCATTGGGTTCAGCCAGACCGTGGTTTTGGTATTGTTGGCCATCGAACCCGCTCTGAGCGCGCTGCTTGTGCTGTGGCTGGTGCGGCGCGCGCGCCGCTGAACAAACAAAACGTGTCCCTCGACCAGCCGATCATCGAAACGCGCCAACTCACAAAGTCCTATAAGGATGTTCGAGCCGTCGATTCTCTCGACCTAACCGTGTTTCAGGGTGAGGTTTTCGGGCTGGTTGGTCCAGACGGAGCAGGAAAGACCACTACCCTGCGCCTGCTCGCAGGGCTGCTCACCATCACGGAGGGAGAAGCCTCAGTTGCCGGTTTGGATCTCAAAGCCTGCTCCGAGGCCATCAAGCCGCAAATCGGCTACATGGCGCAGGAATTCAGCCTGTACGGCGAGCTCACGGTGATGGAGAACCTGCGCTTCTTCTCTGAGCTCTACGATGTGCCGCAATCCGAGCGCCAGGCGCGGACCGAACGCCTGCTTTCCTTCGCCGACCTGACCCGGTTTGTGGACCGCCGCGGGAAGCTGCTCTCCGGCGGGATGAAGAAGAAACTGGCGCTGGCCTGCACCCTCATCCACCGGCCCAAGATCCTGCTGCTCGATGAGCCCACCACCGGAGTCGATCCCATATCCCGGCGCGAGTTCTGGGACATCCTCACCGAGCTCCACTTGGAGGGAACGACCATCGTGGTAAGTACTCCATATATGGACGAGGCCGATCGCTGCAGCCGGGTCGGCCTGATGTACGAGGGGAAACTGTTTGCTTGTGATACGCCGAGGGCTATTCGCGCGGACATCACCGGAGAGCTGGTCGCGCTGAAGACGGATGACTGGCATCGGGCGCGATCGGTTCTTCAGGATCTCGAGGGCGTCATTGAAATCCAACCCCACGGAGATGCGCTGCATATTCGTGTTGACTCGGCCCGAAAACGGACTTCTCGTATCAGGCGCACCCTTCGCAAGAAGGGAGTGAGCTATGAAAGCATTCGACCGGCGCCGATCCGAATGGAAGAGGCCTTCCTATCGCTGATGACCGAGCGTGAGCTAGACAGAGCGGGGAGCTGAGGTGGCCATTCGACATCTGACAGCGGTAGCTCGCAAGGAAGTCGCGCACATCCTGCGGGATGTGGGGACGCTGTCATTGGTGCTTTTCACGCCTTTCCTGGTCCTCATCCTCATGGCGTACGCGCTTTCGGTGGACATCCAGAATGTTCCCATCGCGGTGCTGGATCAGGACCGCTCACCATCTTCTCGCAGATTCGTGTCTCAAATAACCGCCGGTGAGGATTTGAAGCTTTATGCAAGCGCGAGTAGCTTGGCCGAGATTGAAAACCTGCTCACGCGTGGGGAGATCAAAGGTGCGGTGATCATCCCGCCCACTTTCGCGGCCAGCATCATCTCGCTCCAGGGGATGCCGCTGCAAATTGTGATCGATGGTACCGAACCCGAGACTGGGGGGTTTGCGGTGGAGCAAATCGGGCGTCGTGCAGAGGAGTTTGCTTATGCTGCGATCGCAGAGTCGATAGGCAGCGCCTCCCCGCAACCCATCGATCTCCGAGTCCGTGCCTGGTACAACCCGGGCCTCGAGCCCCGCGTAGACCTTATTCCTGGGTTGATTTCGATTGTGCTGGCCTTCCCCGCGCTTTCCGTGGCCCTGACGCTGGCACGCGAGCGCGAGCATGGAACGCTTGAGCAGCTGCTAGCCACGCCAATCGGGCGCACGGAATTGCTGTTGGGAAAGATTGGTCCCTATATTGTTGTAGGCCTGGTCAACGTGGTCCTGATCACCGGTGTGGCGCGGTTGTGGTTCCGTGTTCCGTTCAACGGCAATTTCGCACTCTTCTTCGGACTTTCCGCACTATTCATGTATGCAGCCTTGAGCATGGGCGTATTGGTGGGTGTGTTCATGCGGACGCAGGCAGCCGCGCTGGCGCTCTCGTTTTTGCTGCTGTTTTTCCCGGCCTTCTTCCTGACCGGGATCTTCTTTCCAATCGCCGCCATGCCGGAGATCGCCCGGCTGGAAGCGCTCGGGTTGCCGGGCACGCACTACGGGATTATCGCCCGCGGCATCTTTCTGCCCGGAGTTGGCATTGATGTTCTCTGGCCGTACGCGATCATGCTTTTGTTCCTGGGCACTGCCTTCACCGCCCTGGCCGCGCTCTTCTTCAAGAAAAAAATCGGATGAGTGGCCGGCGCATTCTGTCCCTTGCCTGGAAAGACATACTGCATCTGCGGAACGACTGGTGGCTCCCGGCTTTCATGTTGATCGGCGGGGCCATGGAGCTCTTGCTTATCGGATGGGCCACGTCGAGGCCGATCACCAACTTGCCGATTATGGTGCTTGATCAGGACCGAAGCCCGGCAAGCCGGACCTTCGTTTCAGCGGTGATGAACACCAGTACCTTTGATCCGGAGCAGTACGTGTCCGATGAGGAGCCCATTTACGATGCGCTGGCTCGCGGGGAGATCTATGCAGCGCTGATCATCCCGCCCGATTACTCTGAGCGGCTTGTTCGAGGGGTGCCGCAACTGGCGGTGCTGCTCAACGGAGCAGAGAGCATCCCGGCCACCGCAGCACTGCGCGCAGTCGAAGGGGTGGCTACGGAACTGGGTTTGAGCATCGCGCTGGAACGGATCGGGCTCGATCCCGGAGATGTGGAGGGATTCATCCCCAGCTTGAGGGTGTGGTTCAACGAAGCTTTGAGCGAAGCCTATTACACCACCCCGGCCGAGCTCGGGTTAATTATGGAGTTCACCGTGCTGCTGTTTGCCGCGCTTTCATTCTCCAGAGAGCGCGAGCTGGGAACCTTGGAACAGCTGCTCGTGATGCCCTACTCATCCTTGGAGCTGATCATAGGCAAATCCATCCCGGTGATCGCGATCGGCTTTATCGATTTCTTATTGATGCTTGGGATCGTGCACTTCTTCTTTGCCGTGCCCGTAAGAGGCTCGCTGCTGCTCCTTCTGGTGCTGGCGCTTGGCTACATCCTGGTAGAGCTGGGAAAGGGGATGGCGATCTCCGTGGTCTCCAGAACGCAGCATCAAGCGTTCCTGTTGGTGTTGCTGGTGGGTATGGTCGACTTCATGTTTACCGGCTATGCGGCCCCGGTGGAGTCGATGCCAATCCTGCTCCAGTATTTGGCAAACATCGTCCCTGCGCATCACTGGCTGGAAATCATGCGCGGGATATTGCTCAAAGCCAGCGACCTGCGCGTGCTGTGGCCGCAAATTCTCGCGCTGATCGGATTGGGGCTGCTCATCGGAACCACTAGTTTTCGCTACGTCCGCCGGTCACTAGCGTGAGTATGAGATCAAGCCCTGAACTGGAAACCACGTTGATTGGCGAGGATCTCGTCCGTAAGTTCGGCGATTTCGCTGCGGTAGACGGAATCAGCTTTGAAGTCCATCGTGGAGAGATCTTCGGTTTTCTGGGACCCAACGGCTCTGGCAAGACGACCACCATCAGAATGTTGCTGGGATTGCTGCCGCCGAGCTCCGGATTTATGGAAGTGCTTGGAATATCTGTGAAACAACACCCCGAACAGATCCGACCGCAGGTGGGGTATATGGCGCAGCAGTTCAGTCTCTACCGTGATTTGACTGCCGTGCAGAATCTGCGGTTCCATGGAACCGCATACGGTTTGGCCAATCGGGAGCTAGAGCGGCGTATCCAGGAGACGATTGAACTGACCGGGTTGCATGGTCGCCAGCAGGTGAGAGCGCACGAGCTTTCCGGCGGTTGGAGGCAGCGGCTAGCGCTAGGGGCCGCTATCATGCACCAGCCGCAGGTGCTCTTCTTGGATGAACCTACCGCGGGCGTTGACCCCCTCTCCCGGAGGGCATTCTGGGAACTGCTATACGACCAGGCGGCTGCTGGAGTCACGGTGTTTGTGACCACGCACTACATGGAAGAGGCTGAGCATTGCCATCGGCTCGCTTTCATCCGGCAAGGCAAAATCATTGCATCCGGTTCTCCTAGCAAATTAAAAGCCAGTATCCTGCAGGGAGAGGTCCTTGAGCTGGCACCCTCCAATGCAGCCGAAGCGGTGCGGATTCTTCGCCAATCGCCCATCCACGAAAAGTTCGAGCTCGAAGAGATTGAGATGTTTGGATCACTCGTGCATCTGATTGGCCCCAACATACGTAAAAGAAAACGAGCCATTATGAGAGAGCTGAAGAGAGCCGGGTTGGATCCTGGCCGAGCAGAAATCGTTGAACCGTCCCTTGAGGACGTGTTTATCGCTCGCATGCGGTCCGCCGAACGCGACGACGCAAGGAGGCCAGAATGAGCCTGCATAAGACTAGAAACTACCTACCCCTACTGCTACTAGCTTTTGTCCTCGTATCTTGCGATGCACTATCCAATGACGGGACGGGAGAGCTTGCGGCCTCCGGAGTGGTCGAAGCAACGGAAGTGACGATCTCCCCGGCAATTGGGGGTCGAGTCGCTGAAGTTGCCGTTTCAGAGGGGGAATCGGTTGATGCCGGGGATATTCTGCTGCGCATGGAAGGGAGAATTCTCGAGGCGCAGTGGACTCAGGCACAGACGGCTGTTGAGGCCGCCATCGCAAGCTTAGATACTGCTCATGCGGCGCGGGCCACGGCTTCAGCAGGTGTTGAGCTTGCCGCAGCCTCACTCTCAGCAGCAGAGCTCCAGGCACAAATGACGCTCGCCGCGGCACGCCTGCTAGACCAACCGGCTAGAGAGCTAACATGGGATCGCGACTTCCCCACCGAATTCTCACTGCCCGACTGGTATTTTGAGCTTCCGGAACAAATCCAGGCAGCCGTTCACGAGGTCGAGGAAGCAGATACCGCTTGGCAAGCCGAGCGGGAGAACTTCGATCAGGTTGCGGGCGGAGCCGATCTGCGCGCTGCGGAGACACGGCTCGCCGAAGCCCAGGTCGCTTTTCTCGTAGCCGAGCAATTGCGAAATCGACGGATCGATGCTCAAGATCGAGCCTGGGTGCGGGATTATGTAGATGATCTGTATGACGCCGCAGTAGCTGAGCTCGAAAGCGCAAGCGAGGCCTACGAAAGTCTGCTCTCTGAGGATGCCGCGGACGATCTATTGGAGGCACGCGCCCGGCTCACGGTCGCGCACCAGCGACTAGCTACGGCCCAAGACGAGTTGGATAAGTTGCTAACGGGTGAGCACTCGCGTGAGGTCCAATTGGCGCTAATTGGATCGCAGCAGGCCGCGACTCAGCTACGGCAAGCGGAAGCGAGCGTCGCGCAGGCAGATGCGCAACTACTTCTCGCCGAGCGCGCAGTGGACCAGGCTCGGGCGGCGCTGGCTCTCATTGAGCTCCAGATGGAGGACCTGACCGTCGAGGCGCCGGTCTCTGGAGTGGTGTTGACGCGTACCGTCGAACCTGGGGAGCTTTTACAGCCCGGAATGGTTGCCGTGACCATAGGACAGTTAGACGACCTGCGCGTGACGGTCTTCCTGCCGGAAGATCGCTATGGGCAGGTGTCGCTTGGTGATACCGCGTATGTCACGGTAGATTCCTATCCTGGGGAGAGTTTCGAAGCTGTCGTGACGCGTATTGCGGACCGGGCTGAGTTCACTCCCCGCAATGTGCAGACCGAGGAGGATCGGCGAAGTACAGTTTATGCCATCGTTTTGAGGGTCGATGATCCGGATGGAAGGCTCAAGCCGGGCATGCCGGCGGATGTTGAATTCTCATCGTAGCAATCCGGTTGGAGGACGTTCTGCGAGCAATATTGGTGATAGAACAGGTCGTGAACTTTGTTACCGACATATGTAAATCAGATGCTCGTTCCTAGCGGTCCCGCGCGTGAATGGATTCTCCCACATGGGAGGCGCGCCACATGCTAGCGGTGGTCATGAGCGGTGCCTCCAACTTCGGCGCGATGCAAGCCGGCGCGTTGGAAGTCTTATTTGAGGCAGGACTGCGCCCTCAGATGGCGGTCGGCACATCGGCGGGCGGCCTCAACGCCATCTGGATCGCTGCCAATCCCGATCCGGAGGGTGTGCGCACGCTGCAGTCCGCCTGGCGTAACGCAGGGCCCAAGCAGGTCGGCGTGCCGACACCGCTGGACGCAATACACAGGCTCCTTCGAAGAGAAGACAGCGTGGTCTCGAGCGAGAGCCTGAGCGAGTTCTTACGTGAGGAGCTCCCTGAGGGGATCGACACGTTCGGTGATTTGCTCGCTCTGCACTCGGTGCCCGCTTACGTGACAGCGATCGAGATGGAAAGCGGAGACCTGGTGGTTTTCGGGGATCGAGAGACGGACCGCTTGATTGACGGCGCAATGGCCACCACTGCGATCCCCCCATACTACCCGCCTTGGGAGATGGAACGCGGACGCTACATGGATGGAGGGGCTCGAAGCAAGCTGCCCATCCTAATCGCTATCGAGCGCGGCGCCACTTCCGTGGTCGCACTCAACGTCTCCGACGCAGAAGGCAGGTCGGAACGCGCCAGCGGAGTGCTGGGCGTGTCACAGTATGCGGTATCGCTCATGCTGCGCGAACAGACCGCCTCAGAGATCCGGCACACGCACAAGGACGGGATCCCCACGCGTGTGATCGAGCTTCTCCCTCCGCCGGATGTTTCCTTCTGGGATTACACCCAGCCTGATAGGCTCATCGCCGAAGGGCTCAAACAAGCGCAAGCGCAACTTGAGCAGGCTCCCCTCGATTTAGCGGTTCCACTCGGCGCACGTCTGATGGCGTGGATTCGCAGTCTGAATTTGTGACACGGTCTGCTGAACCATTGATTCTCGACGTTCCAGTTGTATAATCCCTGAACTGGGCGGTTAGCTCAGCTGGTTAGAGCGCATGCTTGACATGCATGAGGTCGTTGGTTCAAATCCAATACCGCC
>JBHIBY010000028.1:0-34157 GCA_046759305.1 Anaerolineales bacterium | reverse complement strand
AAGGGGGACTGCTGTTGCTAGCTTCAGGGGCGCGGGATCAGGGGAAGATCCCGCGACCATGATATACAGCTTCAAGCCTCGAAAGCGCGATGATGTAGGCCGCGGTGCGCCAATCGGTAGGCAATTCTTCGGACTTTTCTTTGACCCGACCGTACGCCTTCATAAGCATCTTGTGCAGCTTACGATCCACCTCCTCGAGATCCCAGAATTCACTGCGCTTGTTCTGCAGCCACTCGAAATAGCTGACGATCACGCCACCCGCATTGCACAGAACATCCGGGATGACCTGGATTTCACGGTCCTGCAGAATGGCATCTCCCTCGGTGTCCGTAGGGCCGTTGGCACCCTCGGCCACCAGCATCACATTGAGCAAGGACGCCGTTTCGCCGGTGATCTGGTTCTCTAAGGCAGCCGGCACAAAGATATCCGCCTCGGTGCCGAGGAAGGTCTCGTGATCTACATTCTCCGCCTCCGGGTAGTCCTTGACGGAGCCTCCTGCCGAAGAAAACTCGAGCAATTCAACCGGATCGATTCCGACTGAATTAGCGATCGCGCCAGAGGCATCTTCCACCGCCACCAGCCTAGCTCCGAACTGAGATAGAAGGCGGGCGGTCCAGGAGCCTACGTTTCCAAAACCTTGGATGAAGAAAGTTGAGCTTTCGAGATTGAGCCCATTGTCCTCGGCCCACCGCTCAATCAAGTAAACGACCCCCTGGCCGGTAGCCTTATCTCTTCCCTGGCTGCCGCCCAGATCAACGGGCTTTCCTGTAACGACATGTTGACAGCGCGCACGGTCGTGGGGCGGGACGGTCGAGATGTATGTATCCAGGATCCAGGCCATGATTTGGGCGTTGGTGTTCATGTCTGGTGCGGGGATGTCGAAATCCGGGCCGATGTTGCTACCCAGTGCGAACGTGAATCGCCGTGTGATCTTTTCTACTTCGGTATCTGAGTAGCGTTTGGGATCGAACTGGATTCCCCCTTTGGCGCCGCCGAGCGGAAGGTCGGCGATGGCCGTCTTCCAGGTCATCCACGTGGCAAGCGCACGTACTTCGTCGATGTCCACCGCCTGGTGGAACCGCAGGCCGCCCTTGAAAGGGCCCAGGACGTTGTTGTGCTGTACGCGGTAGGCGGTGAACATTTCAACTCTTCCGTCGTCCATGATGGCTGGGAAGTTAACCACCACCTCGTTCATCGGCTTTTCTAGGATCTTACGCACGTCTGGATCGAGGTTCATGAGGTCGGCAGCTTTGTTGAACTGCTGGACTACGTTCTCGTAGACCTTAAGACCATTTGTCAAGTTTAAGGTTGCCTCATCACTGCTAGTTACTTAAGTGGATCTGGAAATTCTACAAGCACGGCTTCTACTTGCTCGTCGGACAGGTCACGAGCCCGAATGCGCCCAGAGCATCAACCAATCGTCCATCCGCCGCGGCCAAGCTCTTCGCTGGGCTAGTAGCGATCGTTGAGCACTTTCGCTTCGTAAGATTCACTAATAGTGTCAAATTGCTCGGTTCGATGGAACCTTAGCTCGATGAGTCATCGAGCTCACTCAACTGCGACTGAATCAAGTCAACGTAACCGGGCGCGCCCATCGATTCATGCTCTGCCTGGGCCTCACGCAGGAGCTCTCTGGCGCGTTCGAGATCTGCCGGCTCACCGCATTTGACATGTGCTTGGGCCCAGTCCCTCAATACATTCGCGCGAAGCCAGCGTGCCCCGGCCCACTCGAAGCCAGTCGCAGCTACATCGAAGGCCGGCCAGGCCTCATTCCACTGCCCTTCGACTGCGATAACCTGAGCATAGGCCCAGTCCAGATGGATTCCTGACCATGCTCGGGGGCGCTGCTTAAAGATCTCCCTGCCCTCGTCGTAGACTTGACGTGCCTGGGCTGCATTTCCTGCCACGGCTTGGGAAATTGCCAGATGCGCTCGAGCCCATACTCGAAACAGTCCTAGCTGATCAGCCCCAGTGACGGTCTCTTCGAGCAGCCTCACACCCTCCGCGTATTGACCTATGCCCCTCAATGCGATACCTAGCCATACCGATTCATCCAGTTCGGCTGGCAAATTTCCAGCACCTGAGGATTCCTTCACCAGCTCCTGCCCTAGCTCGGCAGCGACTCGGAATTCTCCCCATGCATGTTGCAGGCGAGTTACACGGGCCCGATAAGCTCTTCCCGCCTCACCCGAGTCTACGAGCCGCTCATTGAGCTCCCGAAGATGTGAAATCATCTTCTCCGCGCTTGCAAGCTCCCCCAAATGCGTAGTCACGCTCGCCGCGTTGCTGTACGTGAAGAGTTCGCCAGTGAGATTTCCTCTCCTCCGGTCGATCTCCACCGCCTTGAGATAGTGCTCGAGGCTGGAACGCAAATCAGCTTTACCATCGAACAACGTTACTCCGAGATTGTTGTGGGCTCTCGATTCGATCTTTGGAAGCTCGGCTTCCCGGGCAATATCGATAGCCTCCTTAAGAGCTGCAATCGATTCGTCAACGGATAAGAATGGTGTTGCTCCAAGCGTGACGAGCGTATCCGCCTCAACTCTCCGGTCCGAGACCCTTCTAGCCATCTCCAAAGCGCGCCGAAGCAATGGATCTGCTTCGGCCGTATCTCCGAGAAAGAATAGTGTCCGCCCGGTTTCGTGCAATAGGTTAGCAAGCTCAGGACTTTCATGAGAGTCCCCCACGCGTTCCAAGCCCTCGGTGCACAGCTTCAGCGCGGCTGCTTGATCACCGGCCCACCAACTCGAGCGAGCCATGTTTGCATAACACCATGCTTCTCTGTCCACCTCATCCAGATTTGAGAACAACTCGGCCGCTTCTTTCCACGTCTCAATGGCTTCATCGTGCCGCCCCACACGGGCGATCACTTCGGCCAGCTTCGAGAACAGCTCGGCGCGTTGCGTCTCATCAGGTTCGAGATCCAAGGCGGCTCGGAAATGATCTTCAGCTTCCTGATTGGTGTAAACCGCGGCGGCCCGTTCGCCGGCTCGAACATAAAACTCACGAGCTCGGTCCCCATCGCCCGCCTCTTCATAGTGATGAGCTAGATCTTCGAAGGCTTCGGGGCGAAGAGATTCAATCGCCTCCGCGACCCGCTGGTGTAGCCCCCGGCGACGGAGGGTACGAACCCCCTCGACGAGCGTCGCAGCAATCAGCGCGTGAACGAACGAGAAGGTCGCTCCACTTGCACCTCTGACCTCTTCAATGAGCTGAGCATCTTCCGCAGCCTCCAGTGCATCGATGAGGGTGGTCTCATCCAGGTCACTTGCACGTGCCAGAACGACGAAGTCGAACTCGCGCCCGATGATCGCGGCCAGGGTCAGTGCCTCCTGATACTCGTCAGGCAGCTTGGAGGATCGAGCGTCCACCGTGTCGCGAACGCTCTGAGGGATCTCCATCTCCTCCATGCTCAGCCGGTCCCAGCCATCTTCCGTGTAGAAAACCTGGCCCTCCTCGATCAGCGCCTTGCACACCTCCTCGATGAAGAACGGATTTCCTTCGGTCTCCCTGAAGATGCCATCCAAGAATTCCGGCGTAATCTCTTCCTGGAAGATGGCGGCAAGCAAGGCTTCAGTCTGATCGAGCGATAGCCGGCCGAGCTTGAGCCGGCGTCCAAGGCGTTCCCGATTCAGGTCGAATAAGACCTCGCGAAAGGGTCGGGCGCTGTCGATTTCTACTTCGCGGTAAGTGCCGACCAGCAGGATGGGCTTCTGTGGAATCCGGCGCGCAAGATGCCTGAAGAGCGCTGATGAACTGCTATCGGCCCAGTGCGCATCGTCCAGAACGAGCATCAGAGGCTCCGCATCGGCCAGCGTGCCGCAAAACGTGACCACATTTTCGAAGAGGCGCAGCTGTTCGGCTTCCGGCTCGAGCTGTGGATTTTCCGGTATGTCGGCGTAGTACGGCTTCAGATCGGGTGTGAGATCGAGCAGATCGGCCAGAACGAAGTCGGGGATCTCAAAGCCGTTCCCTGACCCGTTGCCTAACTCTGTGCGCATGATATGCGCAAAAGGAGCATACGGTGCACTGCCTTCGGCGTAGCATGCTCCCGCCATGACTCTTCCGCCCGTGAGCTCCACATGAGTGGAGAGCTCACGCATGAGGCGGGTCTTCCCGATGCCAGGTTCGCCGCTGATTAGAAGAGTCTGGCCTTCGCCGCCGGCGGCCTTGCTCCAGAGCGAACGGGCTTCGCTCAGCTCTTGTTCTCGCCCGACAAATCGCCCGCGGACGATGCGATCGAGCACCAAAACTCCTCGTTCGTCCTTCGCTTCCGGGTCCGGCAACGCCTCTCGATTGAGCAACTGGCTCGCTTCGGCCGCAGAACTCGGGCGGTCGTCCGGATCCTTGCTCATCAGCTGGACGATCAGCGTGTCAAGCAGCGGAGGAACATCAGGGTTTTTCCCCCGCGGTGGGACGACAGAGGCGTGAATGTGCTGTGAGATAACCGCAACGGGATCGCCGTCGGCGTAGGGCAGAGACCCCGTCGTGAGTTCGTAGAGCATGACGCCGAGTGAGTAGAGGTCGGCCCGACCATCGTATTCGTGGCCCAATGCGACTTCAGGTGCAAGATAGAAGACCGTTCCGACCACCGTGCCTTCGGAGGTCAGCCGCGATGCCATCGACCGCGCGATGCCGAAGTCCATGAGTTTCGCCGTGCCGTCCGCGTCGATCAGCACGTTTTCGGGCTTGAGGTCGCGGTGTACGATGCCCTGGTTGTGGGCGTGCTCGAGCGCGGCGCAGACTTGGATTGCGATTCTGATGGTTTCTTCCAAATCCTTTGGCGGGCGATCGTGCAGGCTCTGGCCCTCGATCAGCTCCATCACGATGAAGGGGTATTCATCCGATTCGCCGGCGTCGAACACCGGGACAATATTGGGGTGGCTGAGCTTGGCGACCGATTGCGCCTCGCGTAGCAGCCGCCCACGGCTCTCGGTGCCGAGATTTGCGTCGGACAGCACCTTGATTGCCACGTCGCGATCCAAGGTCGGATCGTGCGCGCGGTAGACGGTGCCCATACCGCCGCGGCCGAGCTCTTCGCCAAGTTCGTAGCGGCTATTCAGTTCAGTGACTTGATTGGTTCCACTCACGAGATTCTGACTTGGGGTGTGCTGAGGACGAGGACAGCCTACCCTTTGCTTTCCAGCTCCGCTAGCCGGGCTTGAACCCGCTCAATCCATCCTATGGCGCCCATCTCCTCATACTCGGTAAGCGCCTCGCCCAGAAGCTCCTTGGCTTGCTCGGTGTCACCGGGTTCGCCGCGCGCCAGATGTGCTTCGGCCCAATCGCGCAAAGCCGTCGCGCGGGAGGTTCGAATTCCGGCCTCGGCAAGCTTTGCGTCGGTCTCTTTGAAAGTTTCAAATGCGTCGTCCCAGCGGCCCTCAGCTGCCAAGACATTCGCCTGGCCTATACCCAGGATCAACGCTGGAAAGGCTCTTGGTCGCTCTGAGTGAATCGCCTGCGCCTCCTCAAGTAGATTCCTTGCACGCTCGACCAGCCCCTGCCTGGCGAGCACGATAGCCAGCACTGCTCGAGTGCCATCCCGTATCCAATCGACCTCGTCGGCGGAGATGATGGCCTTACTAAGAACCGCGGCCGCCTCCTCGTACTCGGCAAGTTCGTTCAAAATGAGGCCAAGAAAGAATTCGTGGCCGACCAAATCAAATGCGGATCCGGATTCCATGGCTTCCTCAAGTAGAGTCCGCCGCCCGCTGGCGGCCTGCTCAAGTTGTCCCTTCTCAAATTGGTGATAGCTGACCGCGCCAAGATAGTTTTCGCCGGCTGCCCCCGGGTCCACGTGCTGTTCATAGAGCTCTCGGCCGTGCGAAAGCATGTCTTCCGCTTCCGAAAGATCGCCCAGTGAGATCGTATCGCTGATCGCATTGGTGTATGCGAAGAGTTCCCCATTTAGATCTCCCATCTCGCGTGCGATCTCCGCCGCTTTCAGATAATGCTCGCGGCCACTGTGAAAATCAGCATTGTCGATGAGGAGCATGACGGCAAGATTGTTATGTGCCCTACTCTCCTCGCTCAATAGCCTCTCCCGCTGAGCAATCTCTATTGCCTCCTCCAGCGCCGATATCGCCTCTTCTGTTGTCATGTTGGGAAGGATTCCCATTGTAGTGAGCGCATCCGCCTCCACCTGCTTGTCGGATACTCTTCTGGCCATCTCGAGCGCTTGATTGCAAAGGGATAGAGCTTCGTCCGAGGAGCCAAGAAAAAGATGGGCGCGTGCAGTTTCGTGAATGAGGCCAGCAAGTTCGGCACTCTCCGGAGCACCCTCCGTCAGCTGGAGGCCGCGCTTACTTAGTTCAAGGGCACCTGCCATGTCTCCCGCATGCCACTGGTCGCGGGCCATACGTGTGTAGCACCATGCGATCCTTTCGGGGTTCTTATGAACCTCGTACAGATCGGCTGCCTCCTGCCGAACTGAAATCGCCTCCTCAAGGCGCCCCAGGCGACCAATTACGTCCGCGAGCTGTGCGAGCAGATCGGCACGGTCCTCATCGGAGGGTTCAAGATCTAGCGCGGCACGGTAGTGGTCCTCGGCTTCCTGATTGGCATATGCCGAAGAGGCCCTCTCAGCAGCCTTGGTGTAGTAGTTTCGCGCCTGCTCCTCATCCCCGGATTCCTCGTAGTGGTGTGCCAGATCCTCGAAGTCGTCAGGTCGCGTGACTTCGATGGCTGCCGCTGCTCGCTTGTGCAGACGGCGGCGACGGAGCGTGCGCACGCCTTCGGCCAGGGTGGACGGAATCAGGGCGTGCACAAAGGAGAAGGTGGCTCCTCCCTTGCCGCTAACTTCTTCGATCAACTGCGCGTCTTCTGCAGTTTCAAGCGCGTCGATGAGCGTGTCCTCATCGAGATCACTCGCTTCCTCCAACGTGTCAAAGTCAAACTCACGGCCCAGGATCGCTGCCAGATTCAATGTGTCTTGATATTCCTCCGGAAACTTAGACACGCGTGATTGGATCGCTACACGCACGCTCTGCGGGATCTCGATCTCATCCATGCTTACGCGGTCCCAGCCATTCTCCGTGTGGAACACTTGGCCGCTCTCAACAAGGGCTTTGCAGACCTCCTCAATGAAGAACGGATTACCTTCGGTTTCGCCGAAAATGCCTTCGAGGAACTCAGGAGTAATTTCCTCTTCGAAAACTGCTGCCAGCAAGTCCTGCGTCTGCTGCTCATCGAAGCGTCTGAGTTTGAGTCGAGTCCCCAGGCGCTTGCGGTTGAGCTCGAGCAAAGCCTCATGGAACGGTCGTGCCTCATCAAGCTCCACTTCACGGTAGGTTGCTGCCAGCAGGATTTGCTGACGCTGCGTTCTCCCGGCCAGGTAGCGCAACAGCGAAAGGGATCCGCTATCCGCCCAGTGGGCATCATCAATTACCAACATGAGCGGCGCGTGCTCGCTCATGGTCTGGCAGAACGCCACCACGTTCTCGAATAGTCGCTGTTGCTCGGCCTCAGGCTCGAGCTTCGGGTTAGGGGGAATGTCGGGATAGTAAGGCTTCAGTTCAGGAGCCAACTCAAGCAGGTCACTGAGTACGAATTCGGGAACCTTGAACCCATTCTCCGCGCCTTGTCGGAGCGACTTCCGAACGATTTGGGCGAATGGGGAGTAGGGGGCGCCGCCTTCAGACTCGCACTCGCCAACTAGCGAACGACCGCCAGTGACTTCAACGTGAGTCGACAGCTCACGGATCAGACGGGTCTTGCCAATTCCGGGCTCACCGCTGATGAGCAGGAGCTGCCCCTCGCCTGCCAATGCTTTGTTCCACAAATTAGTGGCATCGGTCAGCTCTTCTTCCCGCCCCACGAAACGTCCGCGCGCGATGCGGCGAACAACCGCGATCTCCTTGACGCCCTCCGCGTTCGGATCGAGAAGATCGCCTCGCTCGAGCATCTTCTGAACCTCGAGGGCTGATGCGGGGCGATTCTCGGGTGATTTCTCCATGAGCTGCAGGATCAGGTTGTCGAGCCGAGGCGGGACTTCTTCGTTCTTGGCCCTAGGGGGTACGACCGTAGCGTGAATGTGCTGTGATATGACGGCCAATGGGTCGCCCTGGGCGAAGGGGAGCTCGCCGGTTGTGAGCTCATAAAGCATGACGCCGAGCGAATACAGGTCGGCGCGACCGTCGAAATCCTGGCCGAGCGCCAGCTCGGGCGCAAGGTAGTAGACCGTTCCCGCAATCTGACCTTCGGAGGTCATACGGGAGGCCACTGATCTGGCAATCCCAAAATCCACCAGCTTGGCAGTTCCGTCAGATTGGAGTAATACGTTCTCGGGTTTGAGATCGCGGTGGATTACGCCGGATTCGTGAGCGTGCTGCAAAGCCACCGCAACTTGTCGCGCAACACTCACAATCCTCGAAAGGTCGTCTGGCGCCCGCCGGTGAACGTCCCAGCCTTCCACATATTCCATGACGATGAAGGGCACGTCATCAACCTCACCAACGTCATACACTGCAACGATATTCGGGTGATTTAGCCTGGCGATGGCTTGCGCTTCCTGCTGAAGCTGGGCTCGACCGTCCGTACCAAGGCCGAGGTTGGAAAGGATCTTTACTGCTACATCTCGATTCAGCTCAGGATCATGTGCGCGAAACACCGTTCCGGTTCCGCCTCTACCCAACTCTTCGTCGAGCCGATAGCGGTCGTTAAGCACCTCACCTGGGGTGAACTCGCTCATTCGCGCTTGGCTACGAGAAGGGTGATGTCGTCGAAGGGGTCGGCGTCGCCGATGAAGTTCTGTAGTGACTGGAGTAGATTGAGGGATATTTCCTGAGCAGGACGCTTGGCGGAAGCTACGATCGACTCCCGCATGCGATCATCGCCGTAAGCTTCTTCGGCCGAATTTAGTGCGTCCGGGACGCCGTCGGTGTACATAACGAGAAAGTCACCGGGTTCGAGTTGCGCGGTGCCTTGATCGAGTTCGAGCGTTTCGTCTACCCCAAGCACGATGCCGGTACGGCCCAGTTCCTCAAATTTCCCTGAGTCAGCCCGATAGATCAGTGGCGGGTTGTGCCCGGCGTTTACATAGACCATTTCGTCGTCCTCAGGGGTTACTCGTCCGTAGAAAAGCGTCACCGGCATTGCGGAGCTAGAGTTAGCGCAGACTAGGCGATTAGCCTTGGAGATGGCTTCTGCGGGGGTTGCGGCTTCCTCCAAACTGGCTCGCACCATACTGCGAGTCAACGCCATAAAGAGCGCAGCTCCCATGCCCTTATCGGTGACGTCTGCAATAACCAGACCCATTCCGTCATCGTCTGCGGCGATAAAGTCGTAAAAGTCGCCCGCCACTTCGCGAGCGGGAAGCCAGCTGGCGGCAAACTGCCAGCCCTTCAGTTCAGGAATTTCCTCTGGTATCAGTCCGGTTTGAACATTGCGAGCCATGGAGAGTTCCCGCTCCATACGGCCCTTATCGACCGCCACCTGATAAAGCCGGGCGTTCTCAATGGCGGTAGCCGCGCTGGATGCGATGGCGTTCAACAGCTCGAGGTCATCCGGCGTAAAGATACCGGCGTGTAGCCGGTTGTCCACGTAGATGGCGCCCAGGGCTTGATCCTTGACCTGTAGGGGAGAACAGAGAATGGAGCGCAGACCCAGGCTCATCACGCTTTGACGACCCATGAATCGCTCATCGTGTTGGGCGTCGCTGGTAAGCACTCCTTGCCCATCCTTGATGACTTCACCGACAACTCCACGAGAGATTTCAAACTCAGGATCTTCGAGCGTTTCCTGCTCCATGCCGCGCGCGGCACGAAAAACCAGACTCTCATCCGGTTCCTTCAACACCACGAAGCCGCGCTCTGCGCTCACGGCGGAAATCACCTCGTCCATGACGGTATTCAGCACGTCATCCAGGTCGAGTGACGAATTAAAAGTCTTGGAGAGTTGATAGACCAACTCCAGACGTCCGGTATTGGGTTCAGGTGTTTTCTCAGTCATGTTTTTTCCTGAGTGCAAAATGATGCTTGGAGCCCAAGCATCACGGTATCCGGCAAGTTTGTTAACACCGAAATGGATAAAGGGTTTTATAACCGTCCTTTGCGAGGTTGTCTAGCACCCAAAAAGGGGGTTGAAATCAGGAATCGAGGGTCAATTCGCTTAAACGGTGAGCCGTAAGGTGTCGCCATCTGCAATTCCCCGAGCATCTATCTAATGACAATACCCCTGGACCGGATGGCTCCACCATAGATGTCCACTCAGAGCTATGGACCGGAAGCTCACCGAATTCGTCCTCTTCAAGGGTGCTCTTCTTTACTACATAGTTTGTTGCCGAAAAAGCATGCTTGTCTTGTTACATCATACAATCTTTCTCGTACAGGGGATCATATTGGCGCGCATACACGAATATCAAGGAAAGGCGCTGTTTAAGGCGCTCAAAATCGCCGTTCCGGAAGGCGGGCCCGCCCGGAGCCCAGACGAAGCGCACGCAATCTCCGAGAAATTGGCAGTATCAGTTGTGGTAAAGGGACAAGCCTGGGTCACTGGCCGAGCTAGCCTCGGTGCGATTCGCTTCGCTGAAACGCCTCAGGAGGCGTCAGAAGCTGCCGCCACGATCCTTGGTACACACATTGACGGCGTCCGCATCGATACTGTGCTGGTTGAAGAGAAGCTCGACGTGCAGAAGGAGTTCTATGCCGGGCTGATCATCGATGACCGCGAGCAGGCGCCCGTAATGATCTTCAGCAGTCAGGGCGGAAGCGGGATCGAGGACATCGCGCGTGAGCGTCCAGAATCTATTGCCCGAGCCGTCATCGATATTCGCCGCGGCCTGACCGAGTATCAAGCACGCGATCTCGTACGCCAGGTCGACCTACACGGGAAGCTTCAAGCTGGTCTGGGTCGTATAGTACGCCAGCTTTATCAGGTCGCCCGCCGCTACGATGCACGCGCAGCCGAGATCAACCCCATCGTACTCACCAAAGAGGGTTCGCTCTACGCTGCAGATTGCCGCATCACCGTGGACGACAACGCGGTTTACCGACACCCCGAACTTGGAATAGAGGTCGCGCGTGAGTTCGATAGACCCCCTTCGCACCTGGAAACCATCGCATGGCACGTAGAAAGGGATGACTATCGGGGGACCTTTTACTTTATCGAGCTCGAGCACGACTTCGAGCGTGGGCAGGGAGTGATCGGTTTTCATGGTGCCGGCGGTGGAGGCTCGATGATGAGCATGGATGCGGTGCTCAACCGAGGGTACAAGCTGGCGAACTTCGTCGATACCAGCGGGAATCCGCCGGCCTCCAAGGTGTACCGCGCGGCGCGCATTGTGCTGGCTCAGGAGGGTATCGACGGGTACTTTGCCTCCGGCTCGGGGGTGGCCTCCCAAGAGCAGTTCCATAGCGCACGCGGCTTGGTTAAGGCCTTCATGGAGGTTCCGCTGAGGGTTCCAGCCGTGATCCGGCTCGGCGGAAATGCTGAAGAGCTTGCGATCGTGATCTTGGAGCGCGCGCGCGACGTAATACCCGCGCCGGTCGAGGGCTATGGCAAAGATCACACGCCCGAGTTTTGCGCTGAGCGACTTGATCATTTAGTCCAAACCTTCGACTCCAGTGAAAAGCGGCCGAATGGCTGGAGTCGGCCTGAACTTCGACAACCCTATCGATTCGAGACTGTGACGGGCGGTGAAGTGATTCTTGACCACACCGCCTGCCGAGATTGCGACTCCAAGATCTGCATTGAAACCTGTGTGCCGGAGATTCTGGAAATGCAGGACGGCGTCCCGGTGCTGAACATCACGGCGGAGGAAGCCAAGAAGGGCGGCTGCAGCGAGTGCCTGGCCTGCGAGATCGAATGTTATTTCGAAGGGAATCGTGGCGGGTACGTCAGTCTGCCGGTCCCGGGGCTCGATTGACTGGCCAAGGGGGAAGATGGGTGAAGGGCGCGAGTGAGAACAACGATTTGAACTTCGTACAATCAACTCTAGAAGGTCTGCATGTCCGTCCTGATTGACGCGAGCAAACGCGTATTGGTGCAAGGCATCACGGGTCGTGAGGGCCGGGCTCGCGCGCAATTAATGAAAGAATACGGAACACAGGTCGTAGCGGGGGTGACGCCAGGGAAGGGCGGCCAAGAGGTGGATGGAATCCCGGTATATGACACGGTCTTGGAGGCTGTCGAGAAAGCCGGACCAATCGATATCGGCGTGTTGTTCATTCCCGCGCCGTTGGTGAAGGGAGCAGCTCTGGAAGCGATCGACGGCGGGCTTGGCTTACTCGTCATCGTTCCGGATCGCGTACCGATCTACGACGTGCTAGAAATCGCAGAGGCTGCCAAGCGAATGGGAGCGCGATTCGTGGGTCCAAATACCTTGGGCGTGCTCTCGCCAGACAAAGCGGTGCTAGGAATGATCGGTGGTCGTGCAAGCTCCGCAAAATCCTGGTTCTTCCCCGGACCGGTCGGGATCGTTTCGCGCTCTGGTGGGATCACCTCCTCGATGGCCTACTACCTGGGCCAGGTAGGGATCGGTGCTACGACGCTATTACATGTGGGTGGAGATCCGGTGGTGGGGACGCCGCTGCCGGAGGCAGCGGAGCTATTTGAGGCGGACCCAGATACCAAAGCCATCGTCATGTTTGGTGAGATCGGTGGCAGCCAGGAAGAAAGGGTTGCTGATCTAGTCGAAGCGGGCGCCCTGACAAAGCCGATTGTGGCATATATTGGTGGGAAAGCCGCCAAGAGCGGGACTCGCTTCAGCCACGCGGGTGCGATCGTCGAGGGCAGCCGTGGCACACATGAGGGCAAGGTGAAGCGGTTGCGTGAGGTGGGCGTAACCATCGCAGAGGCATTTGGAGAGCTCCCGCAGGTGACTGCAAACGTCCTGAAAGAGCATGGGATAAAAAAATGAGCGAATCAAGTTGGAAGACTTCAATTACAGAAATCAAGCCGAACGAAGTGCGATTGCGCGGATATCGTATCGATGAGCTGATGGGTCGGATAACGTTCGGCCAGGCGGTTTATCTAGTGCTCAAGGGCGAACTCCCTACCTCAGAGGTCGGCAACTTGTTAGATGCGATCCTGGTCTGCTCAATCGATCATGGCGCCTCGCCGCCCTCCGCTTTGGCTGCGAGGACATCGGCTTCCACCGGTGCGCCTCTGAACGCCGCAGTAGCCGCGGGTATGCTCTCGATCAATCGCTTCCACGGAGGAGCGATCGAAGATTGCATGGAGATGCTGGAGACCGGGACAGGGCTTGCACGCGAATCCGACAAGGAGTATGCCGAGGTTGCCGAAGAAATCGTGCAGGAATACCACGCGGCCAAAAAGCGGATCGCGGGACTCGGCCACCGAATTCACACGCAAGATCCACGCATCCACAAGCTTTTTGCGCTGGCAGATGAATCTGGAATAGCGGGACAGGGCGTAGAAATGATCCGAGCTCTTCAGGCGGAGATGGCAGACGCTGGCAAGGAGTTGCCGATCAATGTGGATGGAGCGATCGCAGCTCTGCTGGTTGATATGGAGATTCCGCGAGCGATCGCCAATGCATTCTTTATGATGGCCCGCGTTCCAGGCCTTGTAGCCCAGGTTTATGAGGAGCAGAGGCGCGAACGACCGATGCGCCGGATCCATCCCACTGATCACACTTATGACGGCCCTGAGGCCAGGTCGCTGACGGAGTGAGGTAAGCATGTCTGATGAGCTAATGGAACTGATCCCCGAATTTCGATTGATCCAGGATGGCGGACTCCGGGAAAAAACGCTGGCGGTCTGGCAGGAGGCCATAGACATCGGAGGTTGGTCCGCGGATGATCTTCGCCGGATGCCCTACACACTTCTGGTGGAGGGGGTTGACATCAGCTTTCCGCAGCATGTCCGAGTCGTATGTCGTCTATGCGTCGCCATGCTTGATGTTCTGCTCGAAGACTACGGCGATCGCTACGAGATCGATCGCGACACTCTGATTGCAGGTGCATTACTGGCGGATGTTGGCAAGCTGATCGAAATCCGCGAGCAGGATGGTGAATATCAGTGGGCCAGAATGTACAAGTACCTGCGACACCCGTTCACCGGCGTTGGGTTGTGTTTCAAGCACGAGATCCCTGAAGCTGTAATGCACGTGATCGCCACTCATTCATGGGAGGGAGACAAGTTCAAGCGACGACCGGAATCCATCATCTTTCACCACGCCGATTTCACTGATTTTGACCTCACCAAGTTTGTGAGCGATTGATGGGGCAGACATTCGCTGAGAAGCTTCTGGCCAATAAGGCAGGTGTAGCAGCCACCTCTCCGGGTGAGATCGTTGAGATCACCCCAGACATCGCCCTATCCCACGACAACACCGCGCCCATCCTAGGAATTTTCGAGGAGATGGGCGGGACCAAAGTGCATGACCCAGAGATGCATGCCATTTTCCTAGACCACGCTGCGCCGGCACCGACCACCCAGCACGCTGAGAACCATCGCATTATTCGGGAGTTCGTGCGCGATCAGGGCATCCCGCGCTTTTTTGATGTGGGCCGCGGCATCTGTCACCAGGTGCTGGTTGAAGAGGGACTAGCACTGCCAGGGGAGCTGGTGCTCGGCTCCGATTCGCACACCCCCCACGCAGGCGTAATGGGGGCCTTCGGTGCGGGAATAGGTCGCAGCGAGATGGCCTCCATTTGGGCATTGGGCAGCCTGTGGCTGCGGGTCCCAGAAAGCTTGCAGGTGATCGTTCGCGGGGAGCTTCCGCCCGGAGTCATGGCCAAAGATCTTGCGCTATACGTCATTGGTAATCTGGGTGCAGATGGCGCGCTCTATATGTCCGTCGAGTGGCACGGAGATGCGATTCAAAGGCTGAGCTTGAGTGAGCGAGCAGTGCTTCCCAATATCTCCGCCGAGATGGGTGCCAAGAACAGTTATCTTCCACCTGACGATCTGGTTTTCAGTTATCTCGACGGTCGAGCCCAGCGGTCGTACGAAGCAGTTTTCCCCGATGCAGACGCGACGTACACTAAAGTAATCGAATACCAGGCTGATAGGCTAGAGCCAATGGTTGCTGCCCCGCACACTGTGGATAACGTAAAGCCGCTGTCAGAGGTTACAGGCACGCATGTCAATCAGGCGTTTATCGGAACATGTACTAACGGCCGTCTGGAAGACTTGGCAGCTGCGGCTGAGGTTTTGACAGATCGCCATGTAGCAGATGGCACCCGCTTGATCGTGATCCCCGCCTCATCGGAGGTGTTCAGAGAGGCCCTGGAGGCTGGTTATATCGATGTCTTCCTTCAGGCCGGCGCAATGCTCGAGAGCCCCGGGTGCGGACCCTGCATGGGGAACCACCTGGGCGTTCCAGCGATTGGAGAAGTAACCATCAGCACCGCAAATCGCAACTTTAGAGGGCGAATGGGTACCCAGGAGAGCGAAATCTATTTAGCTAACCCAGCCGTGGTTGCCGCATCGGCAGTGGTGGGAGAGATTCGGGGTGTAAGCGACCTGAACTCGGAAAACGGAGTGAGATGAGCATCATCCGCGGGCGAGTTTGGAAATACGGAGACAACGTCAACACCGACGTCATCTTCCCTGGTAAGTACACCTACACCGTGAGCGATCCGGCCGATATGCCGAAGTACGCACTAGAGGATCTGGATCCACGCTTTGTCGCAGAAGTACAAGCGGGTGACATCATCCTTGCCGGCAAGAACTGGGGTTGCGGCTCTTCCCGGGAGCAGGCGGTGACCTGCTTGAAGGAAAGTAAAGTGGGCGGAATCGTTGCCGAGTCCTTTGCCCGCATTTATTACCGTAACTGCCTGAATGCCGCTCTGCCGGCGTTGACCAGTGTTGAAGCAGTGGAGAACATCAAAGATGGACAGCAAGTCGAAATCGACCTGGTAGCGGGTGAGATTCGAAGTGAGGAGGGCACCTACTCCTTTCCCCCGATTCCGGAAGCGGTGATGGGGATCTTCGAGGCTGGAGGTTTGGTGCCTTATACGCGTCAGCGACTTGGAAAGGACAAGTGATGTACCGAATAGCCTGGATGCCCGGCGATGGCATCGGCGCTGAAGTGATGGAGGCGGCCAGGATGGTCCTCGATCACCTGGAGCTGGAGGCCGAATACGTGCCAGCGGATATCGGGTGGGAGTTCTGGCGTACAGAAGGCGATCCTCTGCCCGAGCGTACGATCGAGATCTTGAAGACTTGTACTTGCGGACTCTTCGGCGCGATCACCTCCAAACCCAAGGAGGAAGCAGCTAAGGAGCTTGCCCCCGAACTGCAAGGCAAAGGTCTGAGCTATCGCAGTCCAATCGTGCGGCTGCGCCAATACTTCGATCTCTATACCAACTTGCGTCCCTGCAAGGCTTATCCTGGAAATCCGCTTAACTACCGCGATGATGTTGATCTGGTGGTGTTCCGTGAGAACACGGAAGGTCTCTACAGCGGAGTGGAGTTCCATCCGCTTCCAGACGAGGTACGGAGCGTCGTCGAGAAGCACAATCCTGCGATGGCACGCTTCGACATGGTGGCGGGCGATGAAATGGCAGTGAGCTTGAGGGTGATCACTGAGACTGGCGCACACCGGATCATCAAAAAAGCGTTTGAGTATGCGCGGGACTTTGGCTACCCAACCGTCACTTTGGTGGAGAAGCCGAATGTGCTGCGTGAGACCAGTGGACTTATGCGACGGACAGCCGCTTCCGTTGCGAAGGAGTTTCCTGACATCGAGCTATGGGAAACCAACATCGACGCTCAGATGATGTGGTTGCTGAAGAACCCGGACGACTATGGCGTGATGGTCACCAGCAACATGTTTGGTGACATTCTTTCTGACCTATCAGCACAGCTGGTGGGTGGACTGGGCTTTGCCTCGAGCGGAAACATCGGTGATGAGTTTGCCGTGTTTGAGCCCACTCATGGATCAGCGCCAAAGTACACGGGCCAGTACAAGGTCAATCCGACCGCCATGCTGCTCGCTACGAAACTCATGCTGGATTGGCTAGGAGAGCGGGAAAAGGCTGAAGCGCTTGATGCCGCAATATCGGCCGTGATCCAGGAGGGCAAAGTGCGCACCTACGACATGGGAGGCGCCAGCTCGACTCTTGAAGTAGGCCAGGCAGTGTCCGACCACATCTAAACCCTTTTGGTTTGCATTCGGGGAACCAGTTCTCGCTATCAGCAGGTTCGCGAGATTACATTTTTCATTTATTAAGGATCAACCCATGACTTCGATCAGCTATCAAATGGCGGAGTTCGCGCACGGTCTGCGGTACGAAGATATCCCTTCCGATGCAACGCACGAGGCCAAGCGCTTCGTACTCGACAGCGTCGGATGCGCCCTGGCTGCGCTTAGAAATGAAGATATGCAAGCCATGCACCGCTTCACGGAGAAGTTGGGCGGAACAAGCGAAGCCACAGTTATTGGAAGTGGATTGCGAACGAACGCTCCCAATGCAGCGTTGATGAATTGCTTGCTGGTGCGCGCCCTGGACTACAACGACATATATTGGGTGCAGGATCCAAGTCATCCCTCCGATGTCATTGGTATTGCGCTTGCGGTTGCGGAAGCGAATGGGAAGAGTACCGCCGAGGCACTTGTAGCCATCGTGATCGCCTATGAGCTTGAGATGCGCTGGTGCCATGCAGCCGAGCCGGGCATCCGCGAAGTGGGATGGCATCATGCATCGCTAACCCAATTCGTAAGTCCGCTAGTCGCGGGCCGGCTTTACGATCTCGACCTGGATCAGCTGGTTGCAGCGGTAGGCATCAGTGGCAGCAGTCATTTCACGCTTGGAGGTGTGGTCGCAGGGCATCTGACGAATATGAAAAACACTGCCGATCCCCTGGCTGCGCAGGCAGGAGTGCTCGCGGCCCTCATGGCAAGCGAAGGCTATGAGGGACCGGTGGAGGTGATCGAGGGCAAGGAAGGCTTGATTGAGGTGCTGTCTAACGTGGATTGGTCGGAGGAGGAACTCACCAAAGGGCTTGGCTCAGATTTTCTCATCACGCGATGCAGCTATAAGGCCTTCCCAACCGAAGCGCTAACCCATCAGCCGATCAGCGCCGCGCTCAGCGTGTGCCGCGATCATAGTATTACGCATGATCAGGTAGCCGAGCTGCTGGTCGAGACAACAACCCGCGGGGCCGATATCCTCTCCGATCCGAGCAAATACCACCCGGAAACCAAAGAGACCGCCGATCATAGTCTTCCCTATGTGATTGCGGCTGCAGTCGTAGATGGCAATGTGCTGCCAGAAAGCTTCAGCGATGAAAAACTGAAGGACCCGAGTATTCAAGAAGTTCTCGCGAAGATCAAGGTGGTCTCCGATCCGGAAATCGACGATCTCTTTCCCAGGATCAAGCGGGCGAGAGTGACGATCACGACCGTTGACGGTCAGAGTCACACCGCCCAAACCGACATCGCCAAAGGGGATCCTGCGGATCCTATGAGCGACGAGGATATCGAGGCAAAGTTTCGAGCGAATGCACATGAGGTGCTCAGTACCGAACAGATGGATGAAGTAATCGAAGCCACCTGGAATCTCGACGGCCTTGCGAGCATGCGCAAATACATGCAACTTCTCACAGCCGAAAGCTGAGCCGCAGCCAGGCCCGAGCGCTACTCCCCTAGATACCCCAACCTACCAAGCGAGCGAAACAGCGGTCACACCTCGACGGTTATAATTTCGCTGCAATGGCCGAGATACAGGAGCGCGCCAACTCCGAATCTGTCGGCCTCCCTCGAGATAATCCAGTGCACGAAGTGGCCGAGCCAGCCAGCCTTGACTGGGATAGAGTGGGTCGTCTGGTCATACTATCCCGTGCCCTCGATGAGGTCGAAGAGAAAGAACTTGCCCCCTCCGGAGAAGTTCCGTACCAATTCTCAGCGAAGGGTCATGAACTAGCGCAAGTACTCCTCGCTCTAAACCTGAACCATCCCCACGACGCGGCAGGTGTGTACTATCGGTCCCGACCTTTCATGCTTGGCGTGGGTCTCAGCTTGGAGGAGGCGCTAGCGGCAGGTATGGGTAGGAGCGGAAGCCCTTCGGAAGGTCGGGATGTCGGCGTGGTTTTTGCGCTTGCTCCTCGTTTGGGACCCACAGTGCTGCCGGCATCCGGCGGGGTAGGGGCGCAATACACGCCTGTCGCCGGATGGGCACAAGCCATTCGATACCGTGCCGAGGTCATGGGTGAGAAAGCGTGGGAAGGCGCGCTAGCCGTGGCTTTAGGTGGAGACGCCTCTGCGGCCACAAATGGATTCTGGTCGGCACTAACGATGGCCACGACCCTCAAGCTTCCAATGCTTTTCTTCATTGAAGATAACTGCTATGGGCTTTCGGTGCCCGGTTATCTGCAGACACCCGATGGGAATATTGCCGAGAATTTAGCTTCCTTCCGAAACCTGCTAACGCTGAGCGGAAGTGGATTTGACCCAAGCCGCACATCCGAACTTATCCACGAGGCGGTCCAGTACGTCAGAACTGGCGCTGGTCCTTGCTTGCTCCAGCTGCGCGTTCCGCGGTTGATGGGCCATACCTTCATCGATAACCAGGCGTATCGGACCGAAGAGGAATTAGCCGCCGAAGAGCGCCGGGATCCTGTGATTGGCCTGCAAGAAGTACTCGGTGAGACCGCAGTCGATTTGCTTCGAAAATCTGCAGAGCGCGAGCTGGAAGAGGCAATCGGGCGCGTGCGCGGATTCCGGGCCCCGGACCCTGATACCGCCACAGATAATCTTTTTTTCGAAGGACAAGCTCAGTTCGTTGGAGGTTTGACTCCGGAGCTGGGTCCGCGCACAGAACCCATCCCCAAAGACCCCATTGCTGCGGGACCCAGAATGAACATGATTGATACCGTCCGGACAGTAATGGAGTACGAGTTGCAAGCCAATCCGCGAGCATTGATCTTTGGAGAGGACGTAGGTGCCAAAGGGGGCGTTCACGGGGCAACCATGGATCTACAGAGCAAATTCGGCGAGGAGCGGGTGTTCGACACGTCTCTTTCAGAGGAGGGGATCATCGGACGCTCGGTGGGAATGGCACTGGCGGGCTTGCTGCCCATACCTGAAATCCAATTTCGCAAATATGCGGATCCAGCTACCGAGCAGCTCAATGACCTGGGAACGATCCGCTGGCGTACAGCGGGTAAATTCGCTGCTCCGGTAGTGGTGCGTATCCCCGTCGGCTACAGCAAGAAAATTGGCGATCCGTGGCATTCGGTTACCGGTGAATCAGTATTTGCACACTCACCCGGATGGCGTCTAGCGTTTCCCTCGAACGCCGCCGATGCAGCGGGTTTGTTTAGAACCGCCCTGCGCGGTGAAGATCCCACCTACTTCTTTGAACATCGAGCGCTACTCGATGCGGCCGAATCCCGCCGGCCTGATCCAGGTCCTGAACACGTCGTGCCCTTCGGAAAGCTGGCGAAGCTCTCCGAGGGGGACGAGCTCACCCTGGTGACCTGGGGCGCCATGGTCTACCCATCACTTGAGGCGGCAGCACGGTTTGATGGGCGTGTGGAAGTGCTAGACCTGCGAACGATCAGCCCCTGGGATAAGGAGGGGGTGATTGAATCGGTGCGCAATACGGGTCGCTGCCTGGTCGTTCAGGAAGACACCTGGACCACGGGATTCGCGAGCGAGATCCTGGCTACTATTGCCTCAGAGGCCTTCATGGATCTGGACGCGCCCATTCGGCGCCTGACCACACCAGATATACCTATCCCTTACAATGCGGAACTTATGCGCGCGGTGCTTCCCAGCACTGAGCAGATTCAAGCGACCATTGAAGAGCTTTGCTCGTTCTGAGATCCTCCGCGTACGAGCAGGAAAATTGAAGCTATAGTCGCAGTGCATTGAAGTTCACGCGCTGGATTCGCAGATCGAGGCAAACCGGATATGACGGACCAACAACATTATCGAAAGCTTGAGCGAATGTATCTGGGCGCACCGGTAAACGAATACTTTTCACCTTCTATGCAGATCGGCGAAGGCACGGCTGAGGTGAGCATCAAAGTTCGCCCTGATTTCTTCCACGCCGCCAACGCAGTCCACGGCTACCTGTATTTCAAAGTGCTGGATGATTCAACCTTCTTTGCGGTAAGTTCACTTGTCAAAGAGGTTTTCGTTCTCACAGTTTCGTTCAACTTACACTTCACTCGGCCGGTCAGCGAAGGAGTGATGAAGGCAACTGCCGAGGTGGTTCATAGGTCAAAGCGGCTGTTCATCGCTGAGGGCGTAGTGGTGGATTCGCGCGGTCGGGAAGTCGGTCGGGGCACAGGCACATTCATGCCCAGCGACATTAAGTTGACGCCGGAATTGGGCTATGGGTAGATCGAGGCGATCTACCCATAAACCACGGGCGTCGGATATTACAGACCGCCGGATGAATGTTGCAGGCGATCGACCGAACCAAAAAGAAAACTTCAACAAGCTTCGGAATAGACATGTCGACTGAATCCCGGGTAAGGCTTACGCCGCCTGTATCTGACACGGATCACTCAAAGGGTCCTGAGGACTCTCCGGTGACGCTCGTCGAGTACGGGGACTACGAGTGCCCGTATTGCGGTCGAGCAGAAAACTCGGTCCACGAAATTCAGGAACGCACGGGAAACGCTGTGCGCCTGGTATTTCGTCACTTCCCAAATCGAACCGTCCACCCTCATGCCAGGCTGGCCGCGGAAGCCGCCGAAGCGGCGGGTTCTCAAGGCAAATTCTGGGAAATGCACGATCTCTTGTTTCAGAACCAGGATCGTCTCGAGGAATGGGACGTGATCGAGTACGCGCGGGAGCTTGCTCTCGATGTCGAAAGATTCCGGACCGAACTAGAGGAGCACGCGCATTCGAAGAGAATCCGCGAGGACTTCAGGAGCGGCATTGAGAGCGGGGTTCAGGGGACTCCGACCTGGTTTATTAACGGCACTCGCTATGACGGAGCATGGGATCCAGAGTCCCTACTGGAAGCCGTGCGCAAGCCGATGGGGGTTCGCATCAGTGCGCTGACGCAGGAATTCACCCGCCTTGCGGCCTCCGGTGGGCTGATGCTCCTGATCTTAAGCGCATTGGCTCTTTTCTGGGCCAATTCTCCATTTGCAGAGTCGTACATCGAGTTCTGGCACACCGAATTCGGCTTTTCCCTGGGCAATCTCCATCTCGAGCGATCCCTTCTGGAATGGGTCAACGAAGGGCCTATGGTGATCTTTTTCTTTGTGCTGGGATTGGAGATCAAGCGGGAGGTCACCGCGGGTGAATTGGCGACTCCTAAAAAGGCGGCCTTGCCGATTGCCGCGGCCGTAGGTGGAATGATTCTGCCTGCCTTAATCTACTCAGCATTTAACTTCCCAAATCCGGTGGCGATGCAAGGATGGGCCATCCCGGTGGCCACGGATATCGCCTTCACACTCGGCATATTGACTGTCCTGGGTGGGCGCATACCGCTCTCGCTCAAAGTATTCTTCACAGCCATGGCAATCGCAGATGACGTGGGCGGGATCTTGGTGATCGCGCTCTTCTATACCTCCGAGATCCACGTTCCTAGCTTGTTCGTAGCGGCCCTCTTCTTCGCTGGCCTGCTGATCTTGAATCGGTGGCGAGTGTTCTCTCCATTGCCTTATTCACTGCTTGGCATCGGACTTTGGCTGGCGTTCTTGAATTCCGGAGTGCATCCAACGCTCGCGGGAGTGCTCTTGGCGGCCACCATTCCGACCCGCAGCCCGCCAAATGTTTCAAGCCTGTTGGCGCAAACGGATACGGTGCTCAACCGCTATCACTACGACGAAACTGAAAGACGCGAGCAAGCCCTGGTGCGAGCCTTGAAGACGATCTTGGAGCGCATGGAGCCGCCGGCTCAGCGGCTTGAGCATGAGCTGCAGCCCTGGGTCACATATTTGATACTGCCAATATTTGCGCTGGCCAACGCAGGAGTACCACTGGGAGGAGCGGACGGGCTAGCGCTGCTTAACCCGGTTAGCCTTGGAATCATCTTCGGGATGGTTCTTGGTAAGCCGATCGGTGTGGGCGTCTTTGCGTGGCTGGCGGCGAGATCGGGGGTGGCAGAAATGCCATCGGATATCAGCTGGCGCCAGTTCCTCAGCGCTAGCGTCCTGGCTGGCATCGGTTTCACGATCTCCCTCTTTATCGCGCAGGCGGCATTTCAAGACCCAAGGCTGCTTTCCAATGCAAAGATTGGGATCCTGGCCGGCTCGATCCTAGCCGCGGGGATCGGGTGGGTTTTGCTTGGCCAGACCAGTCCGAAATATGACACGGTGACTGCGGCGGCGGCCGAGCCAGCGCCAGCAACTGACTAAAATCGAACGAAGTACTCTAGCCATGCAAAGGAGAGAATGTGTTGGATACCCTACGCGAGCGCAGTGAGATCCCCACAGAATTCACATGGAATGCCGAAAGTGTGTTCCCAGATCGGGCGGCTTGGAACGCTGAAGCTGCGGCACTGGTTCAAGACCTGGCTCGGTTCGAGAGCTATCACGGTCGGTTGAGCGAGGGCCCGTCGGAGCTACTGGAGGTATTCAGCCTCGTTGAGGAGATCCTGGGCCGCGCACTACGATTATTCGGCTATTCCTATGTGGATCTGTCAGTCGATTCTCTAGATCCGCAAGCCGCAGAGATGTTTGGCCGTGCACAAGATATCGTAGGGCAAGTGTTGGCTGCCTTTGCTTTTGTAGATCCGGAGCTTATCGCTGCAGGTGAAGACACGGTTCATGGTTGGATCCAGGAAGATGAAGCACTAGTGAAACTCGAGCACTACGTAGATGACCTGTTTCGAAAGCAAGAGCATGTTCGATCTCAAGAAGTCGAGGAAATCCTAGGCACCTTACAGGGTTTGTTCATTGGTGCGCGTATGACGGTGGAGGCATTGGCCGACTCGGACTTCATATTTAAGCCCGCCGTCGGGAGTGACGGTCAAGAAATCCCATTTAACCAGGGAACGCTGCGGCGGATTTATACAGGTACCGATCGAGAGGCCCGCCGCACTGCCTGGGAGAATTACGCCGACCAGTACCTGGCCTACAAGAACACGCTGGCGAGCAATCTGACGAACTCGATCCGACAAAATGTCTTCAACATGCGGGCCCGCAAGCACGAATCCACCCTTGAAATGGCTCTTTTCGACAACAACATCCCGGTAGCCGTGTTCCAAAGCCTTATCGACACCTTTCGCGAAAACGTTGGTACCTGGCATCGTTATTTTTCGGTCAAGCGAGAGGCCATGGGTCTTGAGCAGTTCTTACCCTACGATGTTTGGGCGCCTCTCACGTCGGAGGCGGTAGAGATCCCCTATCGGCAGGCAGTGGATTGGATCTGCGAGGGCATGCAGCCGCTGGGCGATGAGTATGTCCAGGCTCTGCGTGCTGGTTGTCTGGAACAGCGCTGGGTAGACGTCTATCCAAATACTGGAAAGCGTCAGGGTGCCTTCTCGTTTGGCTCACCGGGAACCTATCCCTTCATCGTCATGAGCTACAACGACAACGCGCTCAGCTTCAGCACTTTGGCCCACGAGCTCGGGCATTCCATGCACTCCTACCTGGCCTGGAACACTCAGCCCGTGTTGTACGGGCAATATTCAATCTTCGCTGCCGAGGTGGCCTCCAACTTCAATCAGGCCATGGTGCGCGCCTACCTGCTCGAAACTGTCGAAGATAGAGCAATGCAAATCGCTTTGATCGAAGAGGCAATGGCAAACTTCTATCGCTACTTCCTTATCATGCCCACTCTGGCGCGGTTTGAACTTGAAATACACGAGAGAGTGGAGCGGGGTGAAGGTCTCAACGCGGATAGCATGATCCAGCTGATGGCAGAGTTGTTTGAGGAACCCTACGGAGGTGTGATGGAGTTGGAGCAAGAGCGCGTCGGGATCACGTGGGCGCAGTTCACTCATCTATATGCAGACTATTACGCTTATCAATACGCCACAGGGATCGCGGGTGCACACGCCCTCGTTGGTCGGATTTTGTCCGGCGAGCCAAACGCCGCTGAAGATTATCTGGGATTTCTGAAGGCTGGAGGTTCGGAGTACCCGTTGGATGCTCTGAAAGCAGCGGGCGTGGATCTGAGGACACCCCAACCGGTCGAACAGGCGTTTGCGGATATGGCAGGATATGTGGATCGGCTGGAGGAACTGCTAACGGACTGAGCCATGGGATGATCCCATGAGTCGCTTTCAACGTGATCTCAAAAGGGCGGAGAGCGAGAATCTATTCCGCAACATCCTCGATGCGCAAAACCGCAAGCAGAACGACATCGGTGACCCAGGTGAATTTGGACATTCTACTTGAACCGTCGATTCTTACTTACCTTCCTATTAATTGCAGCCTGCAGCCCGGCTCGGGGCATATATGAGCGCGGTCTGGAGCACCTGGAACGAGGAGAGATCGATGCCGCGATGGCCGCCTTCGAAGAAGCGGTCGAAGAAGACCCCGAATTTTCCGCAGCCTACTTAGAACTGGGTCAGCTGCATCTCGACTCCGGCAACGAATCCGCGGCCCTGGCGGATTTCGAAACTGCGATCCTTTATGATCCCGACAATCCGGGAGCCTACGCTAATCGGGGGGTGGTGAAGGCCGAGCAAGGCGACTTCGAGGCGGCTATCGAGGACTTTGAGCAGGCGCTCGAAATAGACCCGGACTACGCCCGCGCCTACAACAATCGCGGTAACACCTACCGCAGGATGCAGCGGTATGAGGAGGCGATGCAGGATTTCGAAACGGCCATCGAGCTGGACCCCGAATACGCGCGTGCCTACAACAACCTGGGCAACCTGTACCAGGAAGCCGACGAGGTCTTTTTGGCGCTTGAAAACTTCAATCGCGCCATTGAGCTTGATGATGAGTATGCCCTGGCCCACAACAACCGGGGGATTCTGTATTCAGCTTTCGGGGATCTCGAGGCCGCACTCGCGGATTTCAACCGCGCCATCGAACTCGATCCAAATTATGCCGACGCTTACTACAACCGAGCACTCACGCAGGAACGACTCGGCAACGTTCGTTTCGCGATCGAGGACTACTCAGCCACTATCGAGGCCGACCCTGAATACGTTCACGCATATAACAATCGCGGCGTAATTTGGGCTACAGTGGGAGAGCTTGAGTACGCAATTGCGGATTACACCGCGGCCATCAACGTGGATGCTGATTTCGCCGGAGCCTACCTCAATCGTGGATTGGCATATCAAGACCTCGGAGAACGGGAGCTCGCGCTAGCAGATTATGAGCGCTTTGTTGAGCTCTACCCCATTCAAGACCAGCTGCGCTTCATGGCCGAGGCGCGCATGAATCTCCTTCGCGAAGAATACGAGTAAGTACTCAAGGATCGGTTCCACCGTTCGTGGATTCCTCCTACACTGAACATCCAGGAGACCACCATGAACAGACGAATCGTAATCGGAACCGTATTGATGCTCGGCTCGCTGCTTGCGGCCGCGTGTAATCTTCCATTTGGTGGAGAGCAGGTCGAACCTGAGCTTCAGGAACCTGCGGTTGAAGCACCTGTTGAGCAGCCGATCGATGAGCCTGTCCCCGAACCGACTGAAGCTCCAGAAGAGGCAATCGAGGAGCCGCAGGGAACACCCATCGCACACCTGGATCCGGGTGAGCTCATCCTTGTCACCCACATTCAGATGATCACCCAGGAACGTGGCTGGGGGGTCGGCGGCTTGGATGGCAGCTCCGACCATGTGTTCCGTACCAATGACGGCGGCAAGACCTGGAGGGACGTAACCCCGCCAGAGCCGGCTCCTGGCGAGGAGAACCCATCGAAATCTGCGGTCGGATATTTCATCGATCCGATGACCGGGTGGGTCGTGTATTACGAAGACACTGCTGAGCCAGGTCCCTCACGGTTCCGGGTTTGGGGCACCATAGATGGCGGCGAGAATTGGCAGCCCAGCCGCGCCATCGATCTCGAGTTCCTTGGGACCTCCGACTATCCGCCGATCCTTGGTTTTGAAGATGCCGACAACGGGTGGCTGATCGCCCGCCATGGGCCGGCTGGAATGCACAAATATCCGGTGTACTTGCTGCGTACAAACGACGGCGGACAACGTTGGGAGATGGCGATTACTCCTGCGGAAGGCGGTCTGCAGAGCTGTCGTAAGAGTGGGGTCGACTTCGGTACGTTGATGACGGGCTGGGTGACCGTTGCGGATTGCCCGGTTGTGGCCCCTGAAGTGGCCGTCACACACGACGGTGGCCGAAGTTGGGAACCGCTCGCGCTGCCCGCGCCTGACAACCGGCCCGATCTCTTCGAAACCGAGCTCTGTGAGGGCCACTCCCCACAGCTGGTTACTGATTTGATCGGGGCAGTCGGAGTGAGCTGCCGAACCGGCTTGCTGCTGAATTATATCTACACCACCCAAGACGGTGGGGCGACCTGGGAAAGCCACTTGTACCCGGGGGGAGAGCTTGCCCTGCTCAATCCGAGAACCGCCTACGCCTTTGATCGACACATCCATCACACGCTGGACGGAGGACAGTCCTGGGACTTTGTGAAGACCGTTCAATGGGAAGGCCAGTTCAACTTTGTGAGCGACGAGGTGGGCTGGGCGGTAGCGCGTCAAGGTGATGCGCTAGCGCTAGTCACCACCACCAACGGTGGCCAGACCTGGGATTTGCTCAAGCCCTCAATCACCGGATAGCCCAATCGCAGTAGCCTTCTAGATCTCGTTTATACTCTGGTCTCGCTGAGACCCTCTCCCTGAGGGAGAGGGTCTTTCTTGCCCTGCCGGGGATTTTGCTTCATGAACACAGCAATCTCAGTTAACAATCTGTCTAAGACCTATACCGTCCACGAGCGCTCAGGCGGACTTCGTGCAGCGCTGCGCGGACTCCTCCGCCGCGAAAAGAAAGACGTAGAGGCGGTCAAGGCCATCAGTTTTGAGATCCAACCTGGTGAGATCGTTGGATTCCTGGGTCCTAACGGCGCGGGTAAGACGACCACTCTCAAAATGCTGTCCGGGCTGTTACATCCGACCGGAGGCGAGGGCCTTGTGTTGGGGTACGAGCCGCATAAGCGCGAAAAGGCCTATCTGAAGCAGATGACACTGGTTACCGGTCAGCGCAACCAACTGATATGGGATATCCCTGCGATCGACTCATTTGAAGTCAATCAGGCTGTCTACGATCTCGACCGGGAGCAGTTCCAGCAAACGGTCGATGAATATATTGAATTGCTAGAGCTTCAAGAACTGGTCCGGAAACCTGTGCGGCAGCTCTCCCTGGGAGAGCGAATGAAGGTGGAGATCGCGGCGGCACTGCTGCATAGACCGAGCGTGCTCTTCTTGGATGAGCCTACCTTAGGCCTGGATGTTCCCATGCAGCGTCGAATACGAAGATTCATCGCAGATTACAACCAACGCGAAGGAGCGACCGTCCTGCTCACGAGCCATTATATGGCGGATGTTCAGGCACTGTGCAAGCGAGTGATCGTTATCCACCACGGAGAGATTCTTTTTGACGGGGCGCTCTCTGATCTTGTGCATCAATTCACAGGATACAAAGAAATCATTGTTGAGCCAAAGGACCGCGCCATGGATCTCTCACGATTCGGCGAAATCACGAATGAGGACTCGGGACGAGTCTCCTTGCGCGTTCCGCGTGCGGAAGTGCCAGCCGTAGCGGCCAGCCTGCTGGCAGACATTCCCCTGTTCGATCTGACGGTTGAGGAGCCTCCGATCGAGGATGTGATCGAGCGCGTGTTTGCGGAGGGGAGCGCGGAAGGCAGCCTTGAGACGGCTTAATAGCATCCTGTGGGCGAACTACAAGGTGCGCCTCATGGCCACCTATCAATATCGATTCCAGGAAGCCCTAGGACTCCTATCGCTCATGTTCGAGGCGGTCATCTACCTCGTCGTTTGGACCACGGTTGCTGTCTCACAGGGTGGCCAAGTCGGTGGATATACGACCGGAGAACTGGCCGGGTATTACATCGGATGGATGTTTGTCCGGAACATTACCACCGGATGGAGTCCGCAGTGGTTTGAGTACCGGATCCGCGAGGGGGAGTTCAACACCGCCCTTCTGAGGCCGGTACATCCTTACTTCCCGGACATCGCCAACATGGTTGCGAGCAAGACCACTGGGCTCATCACTTTGCTGCCAACCATGGCCATTCTGGCACTCCTCTTTCAGCCTCAAGTTACCTTCGTGGCCTGGTCACTGCTTGCCATGGTGCCGGCGCTCATCCTGGCCTTCTTCCTTCGTTTCACACTGATGTATGTCTGGGCGCTAACCGCATTTTGGACGACCCGCATAACCGCTATCTTCGAGCTTTATTACGCGCTTGAGTTCTTCTTCTCCGGGAGGATTGCTCCGCTTTCCTTGCTGCCCGAGTGGGCGCAGACTATCGCCTTCTATACGCCCTTCCCATGGACATTCGGATTTCCGCTTGAGCTTCTACTAGGGCGGCTTACTCCCAACGAGGCAGCTGTCGGCTTCGGGATGCAGGCTCTCTGGCTGACTGTTTCTGTGATAGGCGTCCGAGTGATTTGGCGCGGGGCTGTCAAGCAATATACGGCAGTGGGAGGTTGAGCGTGTTCTACTTGCGCTTGATAAGGACCTACTTTCGGCTCAGTATTCTCAACGAGTTGCAGTACCGGGCGAATCTGCTGATGCAAACCTTCAGCTCCGTGCTGCAGCTCGGGATTGGCCTGGCGGGGATCGGTCTCGTTTTCTACAACACGGACACGCTGGGAGGGTGGCAACCGGCCGAGCTGCTGGTGGTGTTGGGCGTCTACACGCTGATAGCGGGTGTTTCACGAAGTATTGTTCAGCCGAACATGGGACAGCTCATGGAGGCGATATACGACGGAACGCTCGATTACACGCTCACAAAGCCTGAGGACTCACAGCTGCTGGTGAGTATCACGCGATTCGAGCCATGGAGGTTGGTAGACGTGATCGTCGGCCTGGTCGTGGTAGGGCTTGGAGTCGATCGCCTGGCGGGCACTGTGGGCGCCTTGCAAGCGCTAGCGTTTGTCGTCCTGCTTCTTTGTGGAGCGATCATCATTTATTGTTTTTGGATAGCTGTTACCACCCTGACTTTCTGGGTGATCCGCATGTGGGAGCTTTTCGGCATGATCGAAGCTGTCTACCAGGCAGGTCGTTGGCCGGTGGGGATCTACCCAACCTGGCTACAGCTAGGTTTGACCTTCATTGTACCGGTGTCTTTTGCGGTAACTGTTCCCGCGCAAGCACTCACCGCACGATTGACCCTGCCAATTTTAGGTCTCGCGCTAATTGTCACCGTGCTCGCGATGATCGCTTCACGGTGGATATGGTTCCGCGGCCTCAAAAACTACGCGGGGGCGACTGCTTGACGTCAGCTGCAAGGGTGGCTAATCCGGGGATAGGTGGTTGACGACGGCAATTCGGCGATTCACGAGTTGATCGACCGAGATAGCGCCCAGCTCGTGTTTCGAAAGTAGGCGGCGCGGCGTTCCCTTCAGCACAACATCGCGATCAACTAGGGAGCTTCGTCAGCCATATCGAACCGCAGTGACTCCATTATGTCGTCGCATTCGATATGGATATGGACGGTCCATGCATCGGTTATGCGAGCGCGGTGGGCCCAGGTGAGATCGTCAGGAATGATGGAGCATCCAGCCTCCATATTATCCCGCACCCGCGTCGCAGCGAGACCCTTGGCAGTTTCGAGCTCGGGAAAAGCCTCCCATTCGATGTGAGTCGGGACCCGGTAATCCATTAGCTCCCAGCCCGAAGTATCGGAATCCCAGATGTAAAGCATTGATATATATCCGTAGCGGGATGACGGATTCACTTGAATTCCAGATTCGTACCGAATGCGATTCAGGCTCACTTCACCGATCAGTTCCTCATCCACCAGGCCCAGCTTTTCGCTAGCATCAACAAGGCGATCGTCTCGTTCGATCTGCTGAATTGAGTCCCGCATGCTGGTGATCAAATCGTTAGCCGTGATGACATCCTCCGGCTGTCCCGGGAGAACGACCTCAATCGGTCCGTCCCCTGTGTAGATCATCCCGATGGGTGTGAAATAACGGATGTTTAGTCCGCCGTACTCTGGTGGAAGGTCGAACAGCACACTTACGTCCACTGACTCATTCACCCAGCAGTCAGCCTCGATTTCTCGGAGGTAGAGATCCTCAGACAATGCTTTGATAAAGGGGTGTCCTCGAACCGCCGCCTCAATCTGCCTGCTTTCCCTTTCGGTTACCTCCCAGTCGCACGGATGCGCCGGCGTGGTCGCGATGGATGCAAAGCTGCCTAGTGCGACCAAGAGCAAGCCTCTGACAATCGGGAGGCGCTCTTTGGTCGGCCGCTCTGCCAGATTGCGATTCCATATGCTGAGCGCGATGAGCAGCCCGGGTAACGTCACCAAATCGGTGGGATCCATCCCCACGGAGGGCCTCCAACCCACCACAGTTTCGAATACGATCTCAAAAGCGGCGTGCGCGGCAGGGAGAACCTTTATTGCGGCAAATACGGCGCCGGTTGCGACTACGAAAAACAGACCAAATGCCTTGCTCTGAACCGACGTCTTCTCGGGAAAGAAGGCAGCGAGGGGAATGGCCACGACTAATGGTGCGAACGCCAGCCAGGCGAAATCCCCTAGCTTCCCGGTCCACCACGATGGCCAATGAATCCGCAGGACGTGGTCGTTGATCAGGAGAAGGACAATCAACGCGAGGGTCCAGGGATCTGACATTGCGCGTAGAGCTTGAAGTAGCACCCGGTTTGTCATCGTGAGCTCACTTGTAAGGCTACATCCGTCCACAGCAGTCCTGCTAGTGGGCGGTTGTACCTAAGGAGGATCACGAGATAGTACGCGTTCTGCCCGAGGGTCATTGCGGACTCCTGTTGCTCGCATGGGTTATGTCGCGTACCCAATAATGCAGGAAGTTCCGTGCATTTCAAGATGCACCTTTGCTAAATTCGCTGCTACACCCCCTTATTGGGGCCACTCGAGTTGCTCTTTGGGATCTCCTCAAAGGGTGGAGATGCCCGCTGATGCGTGCTGACCTACCTTGGAGCTGCGCATAGCGATCAACCTCGAATGGTCGTTCCCTTCTTCAGCTAGCTCACGAAGTAGAATAATCTCATGAAGCGCAAACTCCGCGGCTTCAAGCGCAGCGCAGTTCAAGTCGACTTCAACCTCTACCGGGCCAACGTCCCGATACGTGGGGTATCAGACTCGTTCCTAAGCGTGATCGACCTATGGCCTGAAGGGGTAGAGCGTGCGATCGTATTCGTGCACGGCTACGCGGGAGTTGCGGAGACCTGGGAACATCAGCTCAATTACTTCTCGCGAGACCATCGTGTGATCGCGGCTGACTTGCGCGGGCATGGCCAAAGCGATGCACCTTTCACAAGCTACACGATGCCGGAGCTCGTTAACGATATCCTCAACATCGCCGACACACTCGAACTGCCGGAACGGTTTATTTTGGCCGGCCACTCCTTTGGCGGCTCCATTTGCGTCGAGTTTGCACTCGCCCATCCTGAGCGTCTTGAAAAACTCATTCTGGTAGCTACCGCAGGCGAATATCCACTGCCGCGGGCCACCTCATTCGTTTCGCGCATTCCTACCGCAGCTATGATCCCCTTCTGGCGCTACCGACCGCGCTGGAATGCTGAAGTGCATGTAATGAAGCGCATGCTGTTGAACAACATGCGCAAATGGAACGGCTGGGAGATGATCCGCGATATATCTACGCCAACGATGGTAATCACTGGCGAACGGGATCGATACTTCCCGCGCCGTGTCTTTGAGGGCGTCGGGGAGGCGATCCCTGGCGCAGAGATTGTTGACGTCGGGGCCTCGAAACACAAGGTGCAGCTGGAGCGACATGCTGCCGTTAACCGTTCTGTCGAGCGCTTCATCGGGGAAGGAGATCGGCGTTTCTCCTGGAGAGACCAAGCTGCGAGTACCGGTTCATCGGCCGAGCGGCCCTGGCTGAAAAGCTACGACGAACACGTTCCACACACCATACCGATCCCTCGACAACCGCTGCACAAGTTCTTGGAGACGACTGCGGATTGGATGCCGAATCGCGTCGCCACCTTATATTACGGCTCTCATCTCACGTACAAGCAGCTCAACCGGCGCGTGAATCAATTTGCACACGCCCTCCACGGCCTTGGGGTCGGCCCGGGCGATCGGGTCATGATCGTACTGCCGAATATGCCACAAATGATCATCGCCTATTACGCAGCGTTGAAGATCGGTGCGGTTGTTGTCATGGCCAATCCGGAAGCGACCGCTCAACAGATTGCTGCCCAACTCCGGCGAACCGAAGCCAGGGTCTTGGTGACCCTCACCGAATTCGCAGAACTTGCGGAAGCAGCGGGAGATCAGTTGATGGTGGTGTTGACCGATATCCGCCAGGCGGTATCGAAGCGGGTTTACCAACAACTCATGGCCCGCTGGAAAACTGCCGGACTTGGCCAAAACGGGGCTAACACCTCTGCTGCGCAAAACATGGAACAACTAATGATGGATGCCTCACGTGAGGCACCCAACGTTGAGGTTACCGGGAATGATCTGGCCGTCATCTTGTTCACAAGTGGGACAACGGATGAGCCAAAGGGGGTGCAGCTCAGCCACGCGAACCTTGTCGCGAATGCATTACAGCTGCGGCACTGGGTGCCAGGAATGGGCACCGGTGTAGAGACCTTTCTGTGCGTGCTCCCGTTCTCCCACAGTTATGCGATGACCGCTGCAATGAACCTTCCGATCGCGGTCGGAGCCACGATGGTGCTGCTTTCGGTATTCGAGCTGCAGCAAGTGCTCGATCACATCAAAGAGCACAAACCAACGCTGTTTCCGGGGGTTCCGACTATATATATGGCATTGAATAATGCGCCCAATATTCGATCCTATGGTCTTGGTGCGATTCGTTTCTGTATCAGCGGAGCCGCGCCTTTGCCCGTAGAAGTGCAAGAGAAGTTCGAGAAAATAACCCGGGGCCGGCTGGTTGAAGGATACGGTCTCACGGAAGCCTCGCCGGCTACTCATGCCAATCCCTTCGGTTCGATTGGTAGAGAGGGTTCCATTGGGGTTCCGCTGCCAAACACGGATGCAAAGATCAGGGATCTAATATCGCGTGAAGACTTGCCGGCCGGTAGCATCGGCGAATTACTCGTAAAGGGTCCACAGGTCATGCAGGGTTATCTCGGAGGCGATGATGGCGGCGAGTCGGTATTGAGAGATGGATGGCTCCATACCGGTGATGTGGCGG
>JBHIBY010000027.1:0-35426 GCA_046759305.1 Anaerolineales bacterium | reverse complement strand
CAGGTCTACAGATCGTCATTGGAGTTCACAATTCTCGGGAGCTAGAGGAGCCAGTCTTCATATCGTCATTGGAATTCACAATATTCGGGAGCTACATGCGTAGGCTCATCAATGGTCTTCACGGTTCACGATATTTAGGAGCTACAGATGTGGATTGGCGCTCTATTTGGGCCACACGTGAATCACCTAAGCCCGATCCCCTGGGTTCGCGGTCGGGCGCACCCTGAAGTCTGAAAGCGAATCTGACGGCTCTAGCCAATCGATCTCGATGTTATCGACGTGCGCTGCGGGTGGTCCACTCTGCGACCATTCCAGCACCTTCTCGATGGCATCCTTCTCACCTTCAAAAACCGCCTCCACACGGCCGTCGTTTAGGTTGCGGACCCAACCTCGAAGACCTCGTTTGAGCGCTTCATGGTAGGTGTAGTATCGAAAGCTTACGCCCTGCACGCTGCCAGAGATAAATGCGTGTGCTCGGCTAACGGCCATGCTTACCCCCTCCTCCATTGAGCATTAGATCCCCCACCGACTAAGGCGTGATGAACCCCGAACTCCTAGCCAGGATCACGATCGGGCCAGGGAGAACTCCGAGAAGGAAAGTTGCCAAAGCCGTCAGACCTACGGTGCTGCTTAGCCAGCTCTCAGAGCGAGACTCGGGTTCCCCGGTGCGCATGTACATCATGACCACGATCCGCAGATAGAAGTAGGCGGATATGAGCGAAGTCACAACTCCGACGATCGCCAGGCCAATCAAGCCGGCCTCGACGGCTACGCCGAAGACCAGAAACTTCCCGATAAACCCAACGGTGGGTGGCACGCCGATGAGCGAAAGCATGAAGATTGCCATCGCGAGTGCCAACGCCGGGCGGCGCCAGCCCAATCCGGCATAGTCTTCGATCTGAAGTCCACGACGCTCCGATCGCTCTAATGCCAGCACGACTGCCCACGCACCCAGATTTGAGAACAGGTAGGCGAAGAGATAGAAAAGAGCCGCGCTCACCGCTTCCCCAGCCACGGCTGAATCGGACGCGGCAGCTAGCGCCATCAAGATGTAGCCAGCATGTGCAATGCTGGAATACGCCAGCATGCGCTTGATATTTGTCTGCGCGATCGCAGCAACGTTACCCCAGATCATCGTGGCGGCAGAGACCGCGATAACGACCGGGCCCCACGCCTGGGCAAGTTCCGGCAATACCGCAATAAAGATTCGCAGCAGCGCTGCAAAGCCGGCTACCTTCGCACCGACGGACATGAAGGCCACTGCGGCTGATGGTGCACCCTGATAGACATCAGGAGTCCACATATGGAAGGGTACCGCTGCGACTTTGAAGCCCAAACCTACCAGCAACATCGGAACCGCGAGCATCAATAGCGTGAGATCAGCCTGATCTCCTGCGATAGATTCAGCGACTCCTGCCATATTTGTGGTGCCAGTGGACCCGAACATGAGCGCGATGCCATACACAAGAAATGCGGATGAGAAGGCCCCCAGGATAAAGTACTTCATAGCCGACTCTTCCGAGCTCTTTTCAGGACGCGCAAAGCCAGACAGCACATAGAGCGGAAGGGAGAGCAGCTCGATGGCTAGAAATACGAGAATCAAGTCTCCAGCCTGGCTCATTAGCAACATTCCAGCAACCGTGAAGAGCATCAGCGTGTAGTACTCACCGCGCTCCATGTGCATTCGCTGAAGGTAGTCGTACGCCACCGCGATTCCCAGTAACGCAGTTACCAGTATCACGATCTGTAAGAAATCGGAGAAGCTATCGGCCACGATCATTCCATCAAATGCCACCTGATCGCTGCCGAAACGTACGATAACCACGACCAGCGCGGCCGCTAAGCCCGCTGCCGCCAGGATTGCGGTGATGCCTTTGCGCTCAATGAATAGATCGAACAACAGAAGCAGAATCGCCCACACAGAGACGATCAGGAAGGGAAGAACTGGAATCAGATCTGAAGCGCTCATCGCATCGCAATAGCGGCCGAGTTCACCAAATCAAGCACCTTCTCAACCGAGGCTTCTGTGAGCCCAAAGAACGGCCTCGGATACAGCCCGATCCAGAAGATGAAAATCACGATTGGAACCAACGTAAGCAGCTCGCGTCGGTTGACATCCAAGAGCTTCTTATTCTTGTCATTGTCCAATGGGCCAAGGAAGAGCTTCTGGAACATATAAAGCATGTAGACCGCGGCCAGGATGACGCCGATAGCGGCTAATACCGTGAACCACTCGGAGCCGATCGCAATCGAACCCCATGATCCGATCAGGATAGTGAATTCACCGACAAACCCATTCAAGCCCGGCAAGCCCATGGAAGACAGTGCTACGATCAGCGTCAATCCGGCATAGACGGGCATCACCTTCCAAAGCCCGCCAAACGCATTCATTTCTCGTGTGTGCCGGCGTTCATAGATGATCCCCACGATCAAGAAGAGCGCCCCTGTGCTCAAGCCGTGGTTGATCATCTGCAGGATGCCGCCTTGTAGACCCTGTAGGTTGAGCGCAAATAGACCCAACATGACAAAACCCAGGTGGCTCACCGAGGAGTAGGCTACCAATTTCTTGACGTCTTTTTGCGCGTAGGACACGGCTGCGCCATACAAGATCCCGATCACCGCAAGCAGCGCGACCCACGGAGCGAGTCGAATTGACGCATCTGGAAACAAACCGAGATTGAATCGCAAGAAGCCATAGGTGCCCATCTTTAGCAGCACGCCCGCCAGGATCACCGAGCCTGCGGTTGGAGCCTCGACGTGGGCGTCCGGCAACCAGGAATGCAGCGGCCACATCGGTACCTTGATGGCGAATGCAGCTGCGAATGCGAGAAATAGCCAGAATTGCAGGTTAGCAGGGATGGCCTGAGCTTCGATCAGGTCCGGAACCGCAAACGACCCGCCGTCCAAGCCAATCCAGATAATAGCTAGCAGCATCAAAATCGAGCCCGCCATGGTGTAGAGGAAGAACTTTACGGCCGCGTACATTCGACGCTCGCCGCCCCACACCCCAATCAGGAAGTACATTGGCACCAGGGTGAATTCCCAGAAGATGTAAAACAGGAACAGATCCATGCCCAGGAAAACCCCCACCATCCCGATTTCGAGCAGCAAGAAGAAGATCATGAACTCCCGCACTCGATCCTCGATGACGGTCCAGGTCGAAATGATGGAGAGAACGGTCAGAAACGTGGTGAGCAGGACCAGCAGGATGCTGAGGCCATCCACTCCGAGGAAGTACTCGATCTGCAGGTCGCCGATGCTGAACCACGGCACTCGCACGACCATCTGAAGCCCCGGATCACCCGGATCGAAGCCGGCCAGCATCACCAGCGAAAGCACAAACGTGATCACCGCTGTGACCAACGTAGTCCAGCGTACGTATTGCTCCTTTCGCAGGAAAAGCAGGACGACTATTCCAACGAGTGGAAAGAATGTAACGAGAGTGAGGATCCAAGCTTCCATATGATTTCCCTGATTCCTAGCGCAGCAGCAAGTAGCTCACCACGAGCACCAGTCCAATGAATACCGCGACGGCATAGTTGCGCACATAGCCGGTCTGCAGCACTCCCAGTCCGCCGGCGCCCTTGCGTGTCAGCGCCCCAAGGCCGTCGAACCCACGGTCGATAAATCCAAGATCAAATACGTTGGCCAGCCAGCTCGTACCCCGCACAAAGCTTCGTGCAAGCAGCCTATCGTGTACCCAGTCATGAAGAAATCGTTCGTCTGCAACTTCAGCCAACCAGCTCGCAAACGAGACGTAGCGCCTGACGACCAACCAGTCGTAGAATTCATCAACCCACCATCGGTTGCTGATTGCAGTCCATACCGACCCGAGCCGGGATTGCAGCGGATCGTTCCGCCTGATTGAGCGACGGCCATAGGCCAACCAAGCCAGCCCGATTGATGCAAGGGCCAAAATCGTGGTGAGGATGGCAACGGTTGCTATGAACTCCGGATCATGAATTTCGGCCAAGGTCTCTCCCAAAAAGTGAGTGAGCGGGAGCAGGCCGGGACCGTTGATGATGCCTCCCCCTATGGACAGAATTGCCAGCACCACGAGCGGAGCTACCATGACGATCGGGCTTTCCTCCGCGGCTTTGGCTGCCTTTGAACGCGGCTTGCCGAAGAAGACCAGCAAGATCTGACGTGCCATATAAAGAGCCGTAAGGAAAGCTGCGATCACCAGTACCCAATAGACCGCAGGGCTCACCAGCGAGGCATCGGCGAGGATCTCGTCCTTCGAGAAGAAACCGGCCAGCGGCGGGATACCGGCCAGTGCCAACGCACCGATGAGGTAAACCCAGAAGGTGGCCTTCATCCGCTTGCGTAAGCCGCCCATCAATCGCATGTCGTTCGGATCGAATTCCTTGTCAGGAGAGTCCGCATGGTGATGCCCGTGCTCGATACCCTGTATCACCGAGCCCGCTGAGAGAAACAGCAGCGCTTTGAAGAAGGCGTGCGCCACGAGATGGAAGATTGCAGCCACGTAGGCTCCGATTCCAACCGCGGCGATCATGAATCCCAGCTGGCTGATGGTGGAGTAGGCGAGCACGCGTTTGATATCGAAGCGCGCAACGGCGATGGTTGCTGCGAGCAGCGCAGTGGCGGCTCCAACAATCGCTATGACGTTCGGCGTCACCGCCGCCAGCTCAAGCAATGCGGCGTTACGAACGAGCATGTAGATACCGGCGGTCACCATGGTGGCGGCGTGGATTAGAGCGGAAACCGGGGTGGGGCCGGCCATGGCATCCGGCAGCCAGACAAAGAGCGGGATCTGTGCCGACTTTCCAGCCGCGCCGACGAAAAGGAAGAGCGTAATGGCGGTGGCCGCGCCGGCTGCGGCTGTCCCCATGGCTTCTGCCTCATGAAAGACCTCTTCAAAAGTCAGCGTGCCGAAGAACCAGAAGGTGATCAGCATGGCAATGATGAAGCCGAAGTCGCCTACTCTGTTGACGACAAAGGCCTTCTTTCCTGCGAGCGCGTTCCCGATGCCTCCCTCACCCTTTTCGTACCAGAAGCTGATCAGCAGGTATGAGCACAATCCTACGCCTTCCCACCCTATAAACATCGTGAGGTAGCTATTTCCGGTGACCAGCAACAGCATGGCTGCCATGAAGAGATTGAAATAGACGAAGAAACGCGGATAGCGTGAGGGATCGCCCTGGAAGCGCACATCGTCGTGCATGTAGCCGATGGCGTACAGGTGAATGAGGCCGCCGACGCCGGTGACCATGAGCATCATCGTCACCGCTAAGCTATCGATTTGCAGCGCCCACTCGATTTCAAGCTGCCCGACTACGATCCACTCGGCGATTTGGACCGTCGTGCCGCGCGGATCCATGGTGAGCGCAATGAATTGAAGAATTGCGATTACAAATGCCAGCCCCACCGCACCACTGGCAACGATGCCTACACCACGCTCGCCAATTCGACGTCCGGCGATCAAATTGATACCCAGGCCCAGAAGCGGGAACAGGATCAGAAGTGGCGCCAGGCTATAGAGCTTGTCTACCGTCATCCCTTTAGATCGCTCACCCGGTCAACATCGATGCTGTCACGGCTGCGGTAGATGGCAACAATCAATGCTAGTCCAACCGCCACCTCGGCTGCCGCCACCGCAATGACGAAGAACACGAACACTTGGCCATGAAGAGCTTCCATGGATCGGGCGAAACCGATGAATGCCAGGTTGGCTGCGTTGAGCATGAGCTCGACCGACATGAACATCACAATGGCATTGCGTCGGATGAGCACTCCTAACGCTCCAAGCGTGAACAGTACGCCAGAGAGGATCAGGATGTGGGTCATGGACACACCGGGAGTCAACTTGAGCGCTCCCAGCGGGTAAGGACGATGGCGCCTACCATGGCCGCCAATAATAGAAGTGAGGTCACCTCAAACGGGATCAGGAATTGATTGAAGAGTAAGGTCCCAACGCTTGCCGGACTGCCAAAACCCTCCGCCACCGCCTCCAGCTCGCCGCCCGAATCGTTCGGCAAAACAAGTGCCACGATCAGGAACTGAGTGATCAGCGCATAACTCAGCACCAACGCGGTTGCGAATTGCCAGCGGTGGCCGGGCTCGGATTCTACATTTTCCGCGCCCAAAAGCATGATCACGAATATGAAAAGCACCATGATGGCTCCTGCATAAACCGCCACCTGAACCATGGCGATGAAAGCCGCTGATAGCAGCAGGAACAGTACTGCAATGGTCAGAAAGACGATGACCAGAAAAAGCGCGGAGTACACCGCGTTGCGACTGACCAGCATGGCGATAGCCGCGCTTATCGCCACCAGCGACAAGCCCAGGAAGATCGCGAATTCAGGGGTCATTAGCTATTTCAGATCATCCTGCAGGGTAGATTCTGCTCCAACCATTCCATAGTCATGTGCTCTCTCGAAGTTCCTAACCGGGTATATCTGATGGTTCTTCATGAGTTCATCCAGGTTTTGGCCGGCAGGATCATCCTCAGCCTTTATTTCGGATCGTCCATCTCTGGAATAGAACGGTCGAACTTTCCGGGCATGGTCACCATTGGAGTCGGACTACCACTCCGCGGTACCGGAACAAGCAGTCGCTCACGCGTATAGATCGCGTCCCGACGATTCGTATAGGAAAGCTCGTAGTTGTGCTCCAGGACGATGGCTTCCGTCGGGCATGCGTCCTCACAGTACCCACAAAAGATGCAGCGCAGCATATTGATCTCGTATGTGCTGGCGTATCGTTCCCCGGGCGAAAAGCGTTCCTCGTCTGTGTTTTCCGCAGACTCCACAAAGATGGCATCTGCTGGGCACGCGGCTGCACACAAGGAGCAACCGATGCACTTCTCGAGACCATTCTCGTATCGCTTCAGCTCGTGGCGACCCTTGAAGCGTTCCCGGACCGGGCGTTTGATTTCTGGATACTGGTAGGTAACTGGGCGCTCGAACATCATGAACAACGTAGTACCCAGTCCGCGTATAAGCTCGAGAGGTTTCATGAACCCAACACCACGATCAACCCACCGGTAATCACAACATTGAGCAGAGCAACCGGGAGCAGGATCTTCCAACCGAAGGCCATTAAGCGGTCGTATCGCAGGCGCGGCAGCGTGGCGCGAATCCAAACCATGAAGAAGAGAATGGCTCCTACCTTCGCGAAGAGATAGACCGGTCCAAGCAAGCCAATTCGATCAACAAACGGTCCCCAGTAGCCTCCGAGGAACAGAGTGGCAGCGATGAAGCTGACCGCGATCATTTTCCCGTACTCGGCCATGAAAAAGAGCGCGAACTTCATCCCTGAATACTCCGTGTGATAACCAGCGGTCAGCTCCTGCTCCGCCTCCGGCATGTCAAATGGGGCGCGATTGACTTCCGCTATGGACGCAATGATGAAAATCAAGAACCCGATCGGCTGCAAAATCGCGTACCAAAGGTCCTGTTGATCCGCCACGATTTCCGCCACGCTCATGGATCCCGCTAAAAGGATCGGACCAAGTATCGCCAATCCCAGTGTAAGCTCATAGCTCACCATTTGAGCTGAGGCGCGCAGTCCACCCAGCAGTGAGTATTTGCTGTAGGAGGACCAGCCGGCGATTACGATGCCATAAACCGCGATGGATGCTACGGCAAGAATGAAGAGTAAACCAACATCGATCTCCGAGGCCAAGCCCAGGCTGATTTGTTGGCCAAAGATCTCGATGTCCGGCCCCAACGGGATGACAGCTAGAAGCAACAGCACCGGCACCACAGTAATTATGGGAGCGAGTACAAAAAGCACCTTATCGGCTCGATCGGGGATTAGCTCTTCCTTGAAGATAAGCTTGATCCCGTCGGCAATCGGCTGCAGGAGACCTTGCGGCCCGGCTCGATTAGGTCCGATGCGGGCCTGAATCCGTGCAACCACTCGGCGTTCGAAGAGCGTCGTGTAAGCGAAGCCACCGAGGATGATGGTAATAATCACTATAGACTTGATCGACCACTCGATCAGGTTCCCCAAATCGATAGTCATTCCGCTCGCCTCACCGTCACTGGGGTTGGCTCCGAAAGAGGAAGGCTGCGTGGAACCAGCGCGGAGCCGAGCGGCACCGCTGTGCTTGACGTGATTTTCAGCTGCTCTACTCTTCCGTCCCAGCTGATCTCCGCCTCGTCGGTCTCTGATAGTCCAAGGCGCTCAATTTCACTTGGATGGAGTGCCATCTGCATCGGAGCAATCCGGCTTTCCAGCAGTGTTGAGGCGGTCAAGACTCCGCTTCGGTCGTAAAGTTTCGCGACCGGCACCATCAATAAGTCTTTAGCTGTGCTTGCCCTAGGAGGGGCTTTCCATTTCAGGGGTCGGCCCGAAGCTCGCGGCGCTAGTTGAACACCCAGACCTTGCTTATTGGCATATGCCGTTCCACCGAAGTACAAGTCCGTTCCTCCGACATCCGGCCACTGCACTTCGACTTCCGAAAGGTCACCGTAGCCGAGCTCAGAGTAGTCTCGTATCTTGCCGGCGATGCGCTCGAACACCAGCGGAGCTGCGGCATGCTCCAATTCGATCTCCAACCGGCTTGCGACTTCGGCCACGATCTTCCAATCCGGAAGGCTTCCCGAGGATTCTGAAACCGCTGTGTAGAGCCGCTGGACGCGGCGCTCGCCGTTTGTAAATGTTCCGGCACGCTCGACGAACGATTGTGCAGGCAGGACCACATCCGCAAGTTTTGCGGTGGGGGTGAGGAATAAATCCTGGACAATGAGCGTCGATAGTTTCTCAAGCGTTGCGTGAACACCCGGTTCATCGCTTGCTGGATCAGCGGCAATGATGTAGGCCGCCTTCGCGCCCTCAAGAGCAGCGGCCAGTCCGCGCGGCTCCGGTTTCAGGCCCATATCCCAGGCACCTTGAGTGTTTGCATGCGGCCACACTGCCACAAGCCCATTCTTCGGTCGCCCCACACGCGCCTTGGTTTCGAGCATCTGCGCACAGGCGCGAGCCAGCGCCTCGGACCCGGCGTAGTTCAGACCTTCCTGTCCAAAAAATACGATGGCATTCCTGGCACCCTTGAACGCACGTGCGGCGGCCTTCGCATCACGATCCCCTTCAAACCTGGCCAACTCGGGATCGTCACTGATGAATTGGAGCAAGCCCAATGAGGTGTGTACGGCCTTGCCCGTGGGATATCTCAGGCTGTGCTTGGCGTAGTCGTCAAGGCGAGTGGTCCGTGCATTAGCCACGATCAGTGTCGCACCGCGTTCTGCGGCCTGCTTGAGCCTTAGCCACCACACAGGAGCTTCTTCATGCAAGTCTGCAGCAATGACCAGCACTGCGTCGCGTTTACCGAGCGAGCTGAGATTGGTCCCTACTCCGACTCCGTAGCGCTGCACAAGGTTTCCACCGGCCATGGAATCCGACAGGACAGCCTTTCCTCCCAGCCCTTGAAGCAGGCCGCGCAAATTAAATAAGTCTTCATTTGTAAGTCGGCCGCTGGCGAGCCCGACCGATTTGGGTCCGGCTGCCTTCAGTCCCTCGGTCGCCCGAATCAGGGCCTCGTCCCACGAGGCGCGGGCTAGCTTGCCGTTCTTGCGCACCAGCGGTACCGTCAAGCGCTCTAGGCTTTGCGCGAAATGGTGGGCGAAGCGGCCTTTGTCACAGATCCAGATCTCGTTGACGTACTCGTTTTGGCGCGGCATGATGCGCTTCACAACATCCCGGCCGCCAGCTTGCACCTCTCGACGAGTACTAAGCGTCAGATTACATCCCACCGGGCAGTGCGGGCATATAGAAGCCGCGGAATTGAGCTCCCATGGGCGCGCTCCAAACCGGAAGTCGGCCGTTGTCAGCGCGCCCACCGGGCAGATATCCGTCGTATTGCCTGAGAAATACGAGTCAAATCCGGGGTCCGAATAGGTCACGATCTCCAGACGGCGCCCACGTTCATAAAAGCCGATGACCGGGTCATCCACAATTTCATCCTGGAACCGGGTACATCGGGCACACTGGATGCACCGCTCCCGGTCAAGGAAGATCAATTCGCCGAGCGGAACGTGCTTGGCGAGATGGATTTTGTCGTCATAAAGGAAGCGACTCTCGCCCGGCCCATGTTCCATTGTGAGATTTTGAAGCGGGCACTCCCCACCCTTATCGCAGATGGGGCAGTCGAGCGGATGCGAAGTGAGAAGGTATTCAACGATCTCATTGCGCCCTTGGACCGCTTTGTCGCTCGCAACGCGTACCTGCCAACCCTCACCGACGGGAGTGGTGCAGGCCGTTTCCAGGTTGGGCCCGAACCGTATTGCGGGGTTGCCTGCCTCATCGAGAACAGGTTTACCCGTGACCCGATCCCTAGCCGGCCGGCCGATTTCAACCAGACATACGCGGCACATGCCTACCGGATCCATCTTGGGGTGGTAGCAGAAGACGGGAACATCCGCACCCATGCGCTTGGCGGCATCTACGAGCAACGTACCTTCCGGTACCGTCAGCTCGGTGCCGTCAATCGTGAGGGTGACGCTCATGCGGCTTTGCTCGATTCGCCCACGACATGGAGCTCAAAATCCGGCCGAAAGCGTTCCACTGCCGATGTAACCGCCAATGCGGCGAATTCTCCCAGGGCACATAGGCACTTGCCCTGAATTCCGATCCCAACCGTGTAAAGAAGGTCGAGGTCGTCGGGCTCAGCCGTATCGTCCATGATGCGCTTGAATATGTGTTTCATCCAATAGGTTCCGTCCCGGCAGGGTGTGCACTTGCCGCACGTCTCATGCTCGAAGAAGTCCGTGATCTTGGCCTCCACCCAGGCGATGTCCACCGATTCGTCGATCACGATGATCGAGGCAGACCCTAAGGAAGAGCCCACTTGAGGCACCGATTCCCAGTCCATCCCGGTGTTCAATACCTCGTCCGTGGCGGCCAGGATCGGAGCGGAGGCGCCCGCAGGCAGGACGGCCTTGATCGCCTTGCCGTTGGGGATACCACCCGCATGTTCGAAGATCAGTTCACGAAACGTCGTGCCAAGCGGCAATTCGTAATTGCCGGGACGCTCGATATTTCCGGATACGGAGAACACCTTGGTACCGGTGCTCTTCTCGGTGCCGATGCTGCTGTACCAGTCTGCGCCGCGCTCGATGATGAGCGGCAAATTGGTGAGCGTTTCTACGTTGTTAACGACGGTGGGCTTTCCGTAGAGACCTTCAGCTGCAGGAAACGGTGGCCGTAGCCTGGGCTGGCCGAGCTTGCCTTCAAGCGATTCCAGCAGCGCGGTTTCTTCTCCACAAATATAGGCTCCGGCTCCAAGGTGCGTTTGTATCTCGAGCGAATAATCGCGGCCGAAGAGCTTCTTTCCTAGCAAGCCGCGCTCCATAAGCTGTTCGATCTTGCGATCCAGCTCTTGGGTCAGATCCCAAAATTCGCCGCGGCAATAGATGTAGGCGACTTTAGCTTGTGCGGCGTAAGCGCAAATGGCTACTCCTTCCAGAAATTGGAAGGGGTTGCGCTCCATGATCTCGCGGTCTTTGAATGTTCCGGGCTCAGACTCATCCGCATTCGCGACTACGTAGCGCGGAAAGACGTCAGGGGACAGGAAACTCCATTTGACTCCGGTCGGAAAGCCCGCTCCTCCTCGACCTCTGAGGCCGGATTTCTTCACAATATTGATGACTTGCTGAGGCGACTTCTTCTTGATAATCGACTCAAAGGCCATGAAGCCGCCGTTCTCGAGATAAGCATCGAGTTGATCAAGCCCCTCCACATCGCGGTGCCTCAGGACAACGTGATCAGTCAATTTGACCTTTTACTCGGATCGCCTCGATCAGCGCTAGCGCTGAGCCAACCGATTGGTCTTCGTGATAGTGAATCCCATCCGGCTCCTGCAGCTGAAACATCGGTGCATGGTCGCATGCCGCCAGACACTTGACCTCCTCAACTGTGACTTGTCCGTCCGATGTCGTGTCGCCCATCTCGATATCCAATTTTTCACACAATTCATCGGCAAATACTTGCGCACCTCGCAAAGCGCACGGTAGATCCGTGCAGATCTGGATGCGATACTTGCCGCCTGGTTGATCGTGGTACAGAGTGTAAAAACCGACCAGTGAGGCGACTTCGGTCGACTGGAGACCCAGCAGTTCACTGACCTGCTTAATCGCGTCGAGTGTCAGGGAACCGTACTCACGTTGCGCGAGGTACAACAGCGGCATAACGGCCGACCGCTCTTGGCCTTTCGGGTACTTGGCCAGTATGGCTTCGATTTCCTGGGAGTATTTTTGGGTCAGCACGTCTCTACCGATCCACGTCGCCTAAAATGGGATCGAGGCTGCTGATAATGGCAACAAGATCGGCAACGAGGTGACCCTTAGCCAATTTAGGCAGTGCCTGCAGGTTGGCGAAGCTCGGCGTACGAAAGTGCACGCGCTGCGGTTTGGGTCCCCCATCTCCTACGAGATAACATCCAAGAACACCGCGCGGCGATTCGACGGGGATGTAGACTGCACCCTTTGGAGCCGAAAAGCCTTCTGTCCACAGCTTGAAGTGGTGGATAACGGCCTCCATGCTGTACCCAAGCTCCGATCGGGGTGGAGGCACGAACTTGCGGTTGTTGCTGCGGAAGGGTCCTTCTGGAAGGCGGACGAGCGCCTGCTGCACGATCCTGAGCGACTGCCGCATTTCTTCCATTCGAACCATATAGCGATCAAAAGTGTCGCCGTTTGAAGCGGTCGGTACTTCGAAGTCAAACTGCTCGTACCCGCTGTAGGGCCGCAACTTCCGCAAATCAAATGGCATGCCGGTGGCTCTCAGATTGGGACCCGTGAGTCCGATTTCCACCGCCTCCTTCGTGGAAATGACTCCGATCCCTTTGGTGCGCTCAATATAGAGAGGATTCTCAGTCAGCAGGTTTTCGTATTCCTCGATCCGATCCGGGAAGAGATCGATGAACTGCTGGACCGCTTCCTCAAAGCCCTGCGGGAGATCGCGCCATAGGCCGCCGGGCCGGAAGTAGGAGGTCATCATCCGCTGCCCGGAGCACATCTCAAATATGTCCAGCAACATCTCCCGTTCACGCCACGTGTACCAAAACACAGATATAGCCGCCAAATCGAGCGCGTGCGTCCCAAGCCATAGAAGGTGGGAGGAAATCCTCGTTAGCTCGGTGAGCAGCACTCTCACCACTTGTGCTCGCGGAGGAACATCGAGATCGACCAGTTTTTCGACCGCCAAGCAGTAACAAAGGTTGTTGCCCAGGTTGTTCAGGTAATCCATACGGTCCGTCATGACCAAGGCCTTTTCGTAGGTCTTGGCTTCCATGTTCTTCTCGATACCTGTGTGGAGGAACCCGATGTCTGGCACGCAGTTGATGATGGTCTCGCCATCCAGCTCCAGAAGCAGTCGCAGGACCCCGTGGGTACTTGGGTGCTGAGGTCCCATGTTCAGGAGCATTGTCTCGCCGTCCAAGGCGCGGTCTGACAGCAAGCTTTTCAGCTCGTCAACCGTGACTTCCATTGGAGGTTCAAGCGTGTTCCGCACTCAACTAATCCTTTGCGTACTTTTTCCGGCGGTCGATTTCATCGAAATTAGAGCTGACTGCTTGCAGTTCACCCTTCTTGACCATCGACCTAATCCTTTGCGTACTTTTTCCGGCGGTCGATTTCATCAAAATTGAAGCTGAACTGCACCTCTTCGTACCCGAGCGGGTAATCTCTTCGGAGTGGGTGACCCTCCCAGTCGTAAGGCATCAGTATCCGCCTCATATCCGAATGCCCAGGGAAATCGATCCCAAACATGTCGAAAACTTCGCGCTCGTGCCAATTGGCGTTGGCATAAACCGGCTCGATGCTTGGCACAGCAGGATCACCGCCATCCAAACGAACGCTCAGACCGACCCATTCATTCGTCTCTGTTGAAAAGAGCTGGTAGATGACCTCAAAGCGAGGTTCCGCTGGCCAGTGGTCTACGGCGGTCAGCGCGATCAACAGGTCGTAGCCATGCTGCTTGAGGTACCGGCAGACATCGACTACAGTCTCGGGCTCGAGGATCAGCGTCAATTGGCCGCGAAATTCCAAGGAGTCGAGAATTCGCTCGCCGAATTCCCGCCGCAAGGCGGTGAGCGTGGTTTCGACTTCGTTCAAGCCACTTTCTCGGCCATTACTTTGTCATGCAGCGTGAGGATTCCGTGGATAAGCCCCTCAGGGCGTGGGGGGCACCCGGCAATATAGACGTCTACCGGTAATACTTCGTCTACACCCGGCACGATGGCATAGTTGTTGAACACGCCGCCGCACGAACAACAATCGCCCATCGCGACCACCCACTTCGGCTCGGGCATCTGATCGTAGAGTCTGCGCAGTACCGGGGCCATCTTGCGCGTCACCCGGCCTGCAACGATCAGCAGGTCGCTCTGCCGAGGGCTCGCGCGCATGAGCTCCATGCCGAATCGGCTCAGATCGTAATCCGCGGCCTGGGTCGCCATCATCTCGATGGCGCAGCATGCCAACCCGGAAAGCAACGGCCACATGGCCCGCGTGCGGCTCCACCCGACGGCCTTCTCCAAGGTAGTCGTTACGAAGCCAAGGTCGCCGAGCTTGCTCTCTATTCCCACTCGAGCGCCCCTTTCTTCCAGGCGTAGATGAGGCCGACCGCAAGGACCAACACAAATATAACCATCTCGATCAACCCAACGACGGCAAGCTCGCGAAGCACGACCGCCCAAGGCAGCAAAAACACGATTTCGATGTCAAAAAGGATAAATAGCACCGCGATGAGATAGAAGTGAACCGGCATCCGACGCTGGCCTGGTCCGTAAGGAATCATGCCCGATTCATAGGGCTGGCCCTTTCTCCGGTTCTTCTTACGGGGTCCAAACAGGTGTCCAAGTGCCACGATGGTCGCCGCAATGCCCACCGAGAAGAAGATAAGTACAGCGATGGGCAGGTAGTCGGTAGGCATGTCTTGTGGGTTTTAGAGGGGGAACCAGGTCGAATTTAGCAGAACCTGTTCATTCTATCACAAAGGGGATTCTGCTTGATTCTTGAGCGGCAAGCCATGTCATCGCAGGGATTTCGGCCTCTGATTTGGCCGGATTGCTCTCTGTGATTCTCGATCCCACATGTCTGTATGCCTATCGCTTCAGAATCCGGCCTCCTCTCCAACTCCGTCTGCCAATCGCTGATGACCCCAGCTTTCTCTCCAAATTCGTCTGCCATCGCATCCGACCCCTCCCCCCCGCAATTCCTCAAAAAGGGCCTTACAATAACGCCTCCCTGAATTGGAGACTATAGATTGAAAGTCAGTACTAAGGGAAATAAGGTGCTCACCACGCTTTTGGAAGAGATCAATGGAGACGCGGAGCTCCAGCAGCTCTGGGAGGCGGCCAACATCAATGCTGTGCGGCGGCTCGGTATGAGCGATCATGGTCCGGTCCATATCCAGATCGTAGCAAACGCCTGTGTAAAGATTTTGCGTTTGCTTGTCGCGGAAGGCGTTCAACCGAGTGCAGTTTCCGAGCACGGTCTGACGAACGACGATGCCGAGGTCGTGGTGGTGCTTGCCGCATCTCTCCACGACGTGGGGATGGCTGTACATCGAGACAATCACGAGAACTTCAGCTTGATACTGGGATATCCCAAGGCGCGCCAGTTGCTAGCTAATCTCTATGACGAGCCAGCCCTGACAACCATCGTGTCTGAGGTGCTGCATGCGATCATCGCCCATAGATGGGACGTGCGGCCGCTGAGTCTGGAAGCCGGCGTGCTGAAAGTCGCCGATGCACTGGACATGACTCAAGGACGATCTCGCATCCCGTTTGAATCTGGCAAGGTGAACATTCACTCTGTGTCGGCGCAGGCCGTCGAAGAGGTAAAGATCGAAAAAGGAGATGAACTACCCGTTCGGGTGGATATCTTGCTCAACAACTCTGCTGGAATTTTCCAGGTGGATGAGCTGCTCAAGCGCAAGCTTGCCAACTCCACGCTGGCCCCCTATGTAGAAGTAGTTGCGCACCTGGAAACTGAAGAAGAACGAAAAATCCTCGAAACTCACAAGTTCTAAGAAAAATCTTGAGAGGAGCTGAATTGACTGACGTCGCCATCTTTCTAGAAGGTCAAAACGGGCTGAATTGGAACAATTGGAAGCGTATCGCTCGATCGGTTGAGGAGCTGGGGTTCGCGGGTCTCTACCGATCCGACCACTTCACCAATATGCGTCCACCCGACAAGGACTCTCTGGAAATGTGGATCTCGTTGGCCTGGCTGGCCGACAACTCAAACCGCATCGAGTTCGGCCAACTGGTCTCACCGATCTCCTTTAGGAATCCCGTTTTTGCAGCTCGCATGGGCAAAGACATCGATGATCTTTCAGGCGGACGCTTCATCCTCGGACTGGGAGCAGGCTGGCAGGATCACGAGCACGAGAAATTTGGATTCGATCTCATGGAGATCGGGCCGCGGTTTGATCGTTTTGAGGAGGGCGTAGAACTTGCCTATAAGCTGCTCAAGAGTGAGGGACCGGTAAGCTTCTCAGGCAACTACTTTCAGGTGAACGAAGCGGAGCTCCTACCCAAGCCGCAGCGGCAGGGGGGACCGCCGATCTTGATCGGCGGCCGCGGCCAAAAGCGAACGCTGCCACTGACCGCTCGCTTTGCCGACGAATGGAACGGCGGGTTTCGGCCTCCGAAAACCTTCGCAAGCTTGAACGCTCATCTGGATCAGCTTCTGGAAGCTGAGGGGCGCAAACCCGAAGAAGTGAGACGCTCCGCCACAAATACCACCATTTTCGGCAAGGACGAGCAAGAGCTAAAACGCAAGCTCGAGGATCGAGGCTATACAGAAGAAACGTTGGAGAAATTTGGGATTATCGCGGGTACCGGACAGCAAATCGTTGATCAGATTGGCGCGTACGGTGAGGCGGGTGCTGAGCGAGTCATGCTGCAGTGGCTCGATTTGGACGATCAAGAAGGGCTTGAAGCGTTGGCGAAGGCCGTGCTCTAGCTCAAGCCTCGCCCCTCGGCCTAGCAGCTATTGAACGATCAAAACCGGGCATTGGAACTCATTGAGCGCTTCTGGCAGACTCTTCCCCTCGAGCAAGGGACTCTCACTGGGTAGGACCAAAACACACTGTTCCTGTGTTCGTACCATCTTCGCTAATTCGCTTGTGTCGGCTCGCAACAGCCAACGGTAGCGAGCTTCCACACCTTGCGAGTTAAGCTTCGCAGCAACCTCACTTTGCAGCTTCCTAGCCCGCTTTTCGTCTTCAGCGACGATGCCGACCGCCAGGTACCCGCCAAGCCCTATTGCCGTATCGAGTGCTCGCTGAGATCGATCCGATCCATCGTAGACAATCATCAGCGTAGGCACCAGGCGCTCGCCCCGCTCGACCACCATGGTCCGGTTGGGTCCAGCAGCCACAAGCTTACTCGCGGTGGAACCAAGCCTGCGTTTTCCCGACCAGCCGGACCGCCCCATAACAACCAGGTCCGCTTCGTTCGCCGCCTCGAGTAGCTCTGCCTCGATGGATCCACGCGCGACTGAAAACGACCACCGAACCTGCGAGCGGCCGGCTACTGCCGCAATCGCCTGCGCCGCACGCGTCGCCTGATTCCGCAGCTGACTCGTCATGCGTCGCTCGTCCAGGTGTCGTGACCGCGCGGACGCCGCTCCGATTTCCAGCACGGCCGGCAAGGCTGCCAGACGGATCAGGTTGATGTCCTCCACATAAACCCCAACCAGTTCAGCTCCCAGGCCCGCGGCAAGTTCGGCCGCAGCTTCCAATGCCGCCAAGCTCTGTGGTGAAGCGTCTAAGGCGACCAAAATCCGACGGATCTGAGTCACTTGCCCTCTTTCTTCTTCTTCTTCTTCTTGTCCGTTGTGTTTGGGTCTTCGTCCTCGTCCGGCTTTTCGTCTTCCCCGAATTTGGCCAGGCGCGCCTGAACTTTGCCGTTGATGCTGTCTGGTGGATAGTTCTGGTCGGCATCCAGCTCGCCGGCAGGAAGGTCGGTCAACAGCTCAATCCCCTGATCGATGGTCTCTATGGGATATACATTAAATTTGCCGTCCGCAACCGCCTGCACGACGTCATCCCGCAGCATGAGGTGCTGCACATTGGAATCAGGGATCAGCACCCCATGGCTACCGTCCAGGCCACGCGTATTACAGATGTCAAAGAACCCTTCGATCTTTTCGTTAACGCCTCCAATGGCCTGCACTCTGCCATACTGGTTTACTGATCCGGTAACCGCAAGCGATTGCTTGACCGGTACTTTTGCAATCGACGAAAGCAGCGCATAGAGTTCAGCAGAAGATGCGCTGTCTCCTTCAATACCACCGTAGGACTGCTCGAAAACTAGGCTTGCGTTCAAAGAAAGCTGTCGCTCCGCCGAATAGCGGGAGCCAAGAAATGAGCTCAAGATCAGCACACCCTTCGAGTGGATAGGACCTCCAAGTTCAACTTCCCGCTCGATGTCCAACACCTCGCCCTTGCCCATTCGAACGCGGGCGGTAATCCGGCTTGGTCGCCCGAAGGCGAAGTCGCCAAATTGAAATACCGAGAGGCCGTTCACCTGGCCTACCTGGGTTCCTTCGGTATCAATCAACACCGTCTCCCGATGAACCTGTTCCTGAACCCTTTCACGGACGCGGTCTAAGCGAAAGATCTGAGCATCAATGGCACGCGAGACATCTTCCGTGGTCACTACCTCGCGCTTCGCCTTGGCGGCCCAATAATCGGCCTCGCGCATGAGGTCCGTGATGTGATTCATCTGGATAGACATCTTCTCCGCATCTGAGACGATTCGAGAGCTGTGCTCAATGATCCGTGCTATCCCACCCGGGTCGAGCGGCCGGAGGTCATGCACAGTTGCGAGGCTACCGATCAGTCGCGCGTACAGCATCTGGGTTTCGGAATCACGGTCCATTTGATCGTCGAAGTCCGAGGCTACTCGGAACAGCTCGCGTGATTCTGGGTCGAACTCCATGAGCATGTAGTACAGCGTCGGTTCCCCAAGCAGCGCGATCTTCACCTTCAAGGGAATGGGTTCCGGATCCAGCGTGACCGTGCTGATGAAGCTCTGAACCTGTCCGGGTGTCTCCATCCTGAGATGCTCCGAGCGTAATGCGCGCTTGAGACCCTCCCAGGCGAAGGGTTCCTGGAAGAGCTTGCGGGCATCCAGGATAAGGTATCCGCCGTTGGCCCGATGCAACGCGCCAGGTTTGATTAAATTGAAATCCGTAATGAGCGCGCCCAACTGAGCAGTATGTTCAACACGACCTAATAGATTCTGGAATGTGGGATTGTCTTCGTAGACCACAGGAGCGCTCTCCGATGATCCGTGATCGATCAGCAAGTTGACTTGATAGCGCCGCAGGGTCGAGTGCGTACCGAGAGCTGCCAGCGGGCCCTTCGCGGTAGGCAGCTCTGAATTCTGAGAGGGATCTCCCTCATCGATGATCTCGCGAACATGCTTGACTACATCCGCCTGAACTGCTTCTAAGTGCTCGACGATCTCCGCTGATTCCGCATACTTTTCCACAAGCTGCCGGATCAATCCACCAACTGCAATATCTGCCATCTCCCGGTTCAGGTCGGTGATTTGTTCCCTGAGTTCGCGCTGCCAGCCTGGCACATTCATCAGCACCTTTTCGAGTTCCTCTTGAAGCTCACCGATGTCCTTCTCAAGCGTATCCCGCTGCTCAGCAGGCATCGCCTGGAACTCTTCAGGGGAAATGACCTCCCCCTCGCGCACCGGGGCTATGGCCAATCCGGCAGGTGTGCGAAGCACAGCAAGTTTTCTCTCTTCTGCCCGCTCCCGCAGCTCTCCTAAAGCAGCCTCCTGCCGTTCGTTGAGCGCTTCCTGCACTTCATGCATTCGGTTTCGATACTCTTCACTTTCGAAGGTGATCGGAAGCACATTTTGAAGATCGTCAACAAAGAGCTCCATGTCGAGCTTCAACTCATTGCCCTTCCCTGCTGGCAGCTCGAGCGCCATTGGTTTGTGAGGTTGATCGAAATTCTGTACATAGCACCAATCGGATGGCACGCTCTCATTTGCGGCTGCCGCTTCAAATGTCTTACGAACCAGGTTTTCCTTGCCGATGCCTTCTGGACCGAAAGCAAAAACGTTGTAGCCCTTCTGACGAATCCCAACACCAAACTCCAAGGCTTCAATTGCACGAGGTTGGCCAATGAAATCCGTGAGGTGCTCGAGATCAGCAGTAGTTTTAAAGTCGAATTGGGCTGGATCGCATCGCTGACATAGCTGCGCCGGCTCGAGGGCTTTGACTGGCATATAGAGTTCCTCCAGGTTGAATTGGAATGAGTATGCTGATTCTAAGACATCCCCGGCGATGTGGGGGGAGGCTAGCATCCCTGGTCGGGGTTCGACCGGGCCAGGATGATTTGAGGATTACCTAGCTTATGGGAGCTATGAAAGATAGTCCCGCAGATGACGACTCCGAGTCGGGTGGCGAAGCTTGCGAAGAGCCTTGGCTTCGATCTGCCGGATGCGCTCGCGCGTTACCTGGAAATATTTTCCGACCTCTTCGAGGGTGTAGTCTCTGCCATCTTGGAGCCCGAAGCGCATCTCCAAGACCTGCCGCTCGCGTTCGGTCAGGACGGACAACGCATTCTGAACCTGCTCCTTGAGAAGCGTTTTAGCGGCTTCATCGACTGGCTCTGGCATGGTCTCATCTTCGATGAAATCGGCCAATTGGCTTGAGTCTTCCGATCCGACCGGCGTCTCCAAAGACATCGGCTCTTGAGCGATGCGGATGATCTTGCGCACCTTGTCCGCGCCGTGCCTGAGTTTGCGTTCAAGTGCAGGATCCAGCGGTTCGTCAGCCGAATTTGCCTGCCGAATGGCTGCGACATCCTCCGGCTCGAGGATTTCCAGTTCCAGCGCCAGTTCCTCGGATGTCGGCTCCCTACCCAGTTCCTGAACCATCCCCCGCTGCACTCTCATCAACCGATTGATGGTCTCAACCATATGCACTGGAATGCGGATTGTGCGCGCCTGATCTGCGATGGCACGGCTGATAGCCTGGCGTATCCACCAGGTGGCATATGTGCTGAATTTGTAGCCTTTGGCGGGGTCAAACTTTTCGACTGCACGCAGCAACCCGATGTTTCCTTCTTGAATTAAGTCAAGGAATGCGATGCCACGTCCCATGTAGCGCTTGGCCACGCTTACGACAAGCCTCAGATTAGCCCGGATGAGCGCTCTTTGCGCTTCGTCTGCAAGGGCACTCAACTCCGAATACTCAGCCTTAAGCGCCTTCGATTCGGGTAGCCAGCGCTGATAGGTCCGCTTAGTGGGCAGACCTTTGACCTTATCTAACCGACTCTGCAGCTTCTCCTGCAGTTCCTTTGGCATTGCATAGAGTCCTTGCATGGCTTCGAGCGCTGTTCTCGCTACCCCTTCCCAAGCCGGGTCGGTCCCCCATAAGCCGTTGTCTAACCAGTTCCGGACGTACGAAGCGTCCTCTGATTGCCAGGTATCTCTCAATTGAATTGACTCTTCGAGCAGCGAGGCGAGATCCGGTTCTGCTTCCTTCATACGCTTCGCATCTTCAAGCAAGCGTTTCCATGAAGTTCGAAGGTCATCAAGCTGAGCAAGGTAAGCCTCAGGCAAGGAACCTTTACCGGATTTTTTCCCGCGGCCCTCGCGCAAACCGTCTAGTCTATGCTGCGCGGCCATTCGAACCGCCAGCCAGAGCTCTTGATCCGAAGTCAGTAGTTGGACTCTGCCAATCTCCTTGAGATAGAGACGGACCGGGTCGTCGCCAGAGTCGGCCGGCATCGACAGCGGACCCGTTTCTGGCAACTCTGCCAGTACCTGCTTAGCTTCTTCCTTTTTGTCCCCGTTGAGATCGGGCTCTACATCCACCGTCTCGCCTTCAACAACATCCACGGGTTCGGGAGTAATGTCCTTCGATTTCGAGTTCTTTGCTTTTGCCATAAGAACCTACTTTCGACCTGCTAAGGCCGCATCGAGCCGGCGCTTCTGTGTTACTAGATTCTGAGCCTGCTGGGCCAGGCTGACAACTTGCTGCGCATCCAATTCCGCTTCCTGAACCGCTTGCTGCTGGAAGCTTAGCTGCTCGAGCAATCCCTCAACGCGGCGCATTCTCAGGCGCAGGAAATCGGTTGAGATTGCATCGGCCACTTTCGGCCGGGCAAAGTCTACAGTTTCTGCCTTGCTGGCGAAAGCAACCGCTCGTTCGAGTGCTGTTCCCTTCAAAATCGCCATCCACCGTTCGGTTGGATCCTCATCGACTTGGCCGAGCGAGGATTGCACTGCCTTAAAGATAACTTGCGCGTCTGTGCTCATGAAGTCCTGGTCGGATAAGCCATCTAATTCCAGCGCATGCAGCTGTCGATCAATCCAGTAGGTTAGCTCGGGATCTTTTAACAGCAAACCCAGACAAAATCCCTCTGTGGCTGCTTGATCTGTCTCGCGCGGATTTTGGGTTGCTTGCCTGGTTCGTGCCCTAGCTTCCGGGCGCCAGCCCATCATGGCTCGCTCATCCACCTTCAGGCGGCGTGCCAGACCCTGGCGATAGGCCTCACGCTCCACAGGATCCCGCACATCTTCGATCAGCGGTAAAACCTGTCGCGCGATTGCAGCCTTGTCCTTGGCATCGTTCAAGTCACTCGAATCAATCAGCACGTCCATCACGTACTGAACCACGGGGGTGGCATTCCCCAGCAGATTGCCCCACGCTTCGGGATCTTCCTGCACAACTTCATCGGGGTCTTTCCCGTCTGGCAGGCCCACGATCCGGATCTCAGCATCCAGGCGGCCCTCATGGCGCACCAGACCGCGCGCATCAAAGACCGGATCGGGATCGCGATCGAGTGCTTCCCTTGCGACATCGAGGCCCCGAAGCGTGGCCCGATCGCCAGCTGCATCGGCATCAAGTGCCAAAGCGATGTTTCGACTATATCGCTTGAGCGTACGTAATTGTTGTGCGGTCAGCGCGGTTCCCATGGGCGAAACTGCATTTGCGTGACCGGCTTGGTGCAAGGCGATTACGTCCAGATATCCTTCGACAACCACTGCCTGATCCTCGGCTCGGATGGCCTTGCGAGCCATATCGAGCCCGTAGAGAAGGCGGCCTTTGTCGAACAATACAGTCTGCGGCGAGTTGATGAACTTGGGTTGGTCTTTAGGATTAAATACGCGGGCACCAAAGCCGGCCATCCGGCCGCGGGCATCTCGTATGGGGATCATGATCCTGTTGCGGAAGCGATCGTAGAATCCCCCGCTTTCGCGCTCAACGATCAACCCTGCCTCGAGCAATTCCGCCTTCTGGTGCCCCTTCTCCATCAGAAAAGTCTGAAGCGCATCCCAGGATTTTGGGGCATACCCAATACCGTAGCTCTCCATGGTCTCGTCCCGGAGGCCTCGACCATGAAGGTATTCCAAAACCTGCTCGCTATGCAGAAGATTGTTGCGATAGAACGTCACCGCAGATTCAAGCAGCACACGCAAGCCCTGCTGCGCTTCATCCTGTGCTGCCTGCTCTGGGGTTCGAGGCCGGAGTTCAACACCCGCTCGCTCGGCAAGATACTGCAGGGCGTGTGGAAAATCCCAGCCTTCCTTCTTCATCATGTATTTGTAGACATCCCCTCCCTCATTGCACGCGCCGAAGCAGCGCCAGGTATCCGTGTCTGGAAACACGACGAATGCCGGCGTGCGGGTGTTCGCATGGAAGGGGCAGAAGGCGGTGTAGTTCTTACCGGATTTCTTCAACTGTACCGACTCGCCGATCAGCTCGGCTATGTCGATCCGGTCTTTGACTTCTTCTACAACGGTCATTAGATAATCAGTTCTTGTTCGTTAGTGCGGCGTAAGAATTGGGCCCACTGGCGACTATGGGGCTGCAATGATAACTACCTTTTTCCCACCCCGTGGGCTCATTCGCTAGTACCTTTTTCCTTGCGCTTCAGGATGCAAGCCTAGAAACCTTCTAGTCTGGACATATTAGCGACGCCGTCGGCAAGCTGTACCACCCGCTGAAGCAGCGCCAACCTATTTTCTCGCAGCGCTGAGTTCTCAGCCATGACCATGACATCTTCAAAGAACTGGTCGATGGCGGGAATCATAAGCTCAAAGGCTGTGAGGAAGTCATTCACAGAGCCTGGAGCTCGATCGGCACTCTCGGCGGCCGTCAACGATTCAAATAGTGTCCGAGTCGAGGCCTCCTCTACCCGATTCTCGTCGAAGGCATATGTCTCGGTGAGATCGCGGGTGATTCGCGCACAACGGGAGTAAGCCTGCAGCGTGGGAGCCCAGTTTTCCCCGGTACCCCACTGGTTCAGCTCATCCGCCCCATACTTTGCGCGGAGGGGGTTTTTGCCTTGTTCATCAAGGACCGCGGCCACAACGTCATGCGGATACCCTTGATCAAGTAGGAGCTGCTGCTCGCGCCGGATAATGAAAGCCAGGCAATTGCCGAGCGCCTCAGATTCTCCCTCCCGATCATAGCCATCCCAAGCCCATCCGAGCGCCACCTCCAGGTCGAGGCTGCGCTCACTTTCCACCAGGATCTGTATCAGACCCACAGCACTTCTTCGGAGACCGAAGGGATCGCGGGTACCGCTAGGCTGGGCGCCGATTGAGAACAGACCGATCAGAGAGTCAAGTCGATCCGCCAACGCCAAGACCGATCCGGCTTCACTCGCAGGCACCTGGTCACCGGCAGAGCGTGGTAGGTAATGCTCGTAAATCGCTTCTCCGACCCCTTCCGACTCTCCTGACTGCTCTGCGTAATAACGTCCCATCGACCCTTGCAGGGAGGTCATGTCGATCACCATCAAAGTAGCGAGGTCGGCTTTGCTGAGTTGTGCTGCGCGAACGGCGGTCTGGCCTTCGCTGTCGGTGAGGTCGAAGTGCCTGGCCAGAGTGGCGCTCAGTCCTTCCAATCGGTGGGTCTTTTCCAGCATGGAACCCAGGTCGGCTTGAAAGGTCAGCGTGCCAAGCTTGTCCACATAGTCTTCAAGCGGATGCTCCAGGTCTCGTGCCACGAAGTACTTGGCGTCCGAAAAGCGCGCACGGATTACCTGCTCATGCCCACCGACCACCTCCGTGGAATCCCGCTTTCCATTCGACACCACAATGAATTTCGACTGCAATTTGCCGTCCGACTCCAGTGGGAAATACCTTTGATGTTTCTTCATTACCGCGATCAAAACGTCACGTGGTAGGTCAAGGAAGGATTCCTCGTAGGTACCCAGGAGCGCTTGTGGTGCCTCGACCAGGTTCGTGACCTCTTGCAGCAACTCGTTATCCGATACGACCAATCCGGAGGCCTCGTCTGATAGCTGATCGATTTGACTCTGGATCTCTGAGCGCCTCCGAGAGGGTTCGGCGATGATCCCTTCGGCCTCCAAAGCCTTCAGATACGCATCCGCACTCTGCGCGTCAATATCAACGTGATCAGAGCCACGCAGACCGCGGCCTTTACTCCCACTCAGCAGACTGCCGAACTCAAAAGGGACCGCGCTTTCACCGTGGAGGGCAAGCAGCCAGCGAATCGGACGCGAAAACGTCGTACCAGTACGATCCCAGCGCATAGACTTTTCGAAACGCAATCCTGCAATCACACCTGGCAGCGCATCAGAAAGGGCTGGTCCAGCTGATCCACCACCCTCTCGCACCGCGGCGACTGCGTACGTGCCGCCATCCATGTCCTTTTCCACAAGTTCATCAACCCCCACCCCCGAGCTGCTCGCAAATCCGGAAGCTGCGGGGGTCGGGTTGCCGTCTGCATCGTAGACCTTGGCCCACGGCGGCCCTTTGACCATGCGATCTCGGCCGGTCTGTTGCGGCGCTAGATTTTCTACAAAAGCGATGAGTCGACGAGGGGTACCCATCACTCGAATTGGGCCGTGCTCCAGACGTGTATCCGTGAGCATGGTCTCGATCGCACCTTCAAGTTGCTCCAACGCAGTCGAGAGATCGAGGGCCGGAAGCTCTTCGGTACCCACTTCCAGAATGAAGTTTTCGGGTCGATCGGGACCGGTTGGCTCTCCAGGACCCTCATCTGGCATCTTCAATGGGTCAGGCTCCAGCCAGGGATAACCTGCTTGCTCGCGTTCTTCCAAATATGATTCGGCGACCTCTCGGGCAATCTTGCGCATCCTTCCGAAATATGCCGCACGCTCCGTCACGCCAACCGCGCCACGTGTGTCCAACACGTTGAATGTGTGCGAGCATCGCAGCAGCTGGTCGTAGGCAGGCAGCGTTAGGTCGGCGTCGAGGGACCGCTTGGCTTCGGCCTCGTATCCATCAAACATGCTGCGCAGCAGCTCGACGTCAGCCACTTCGAAGTAGTAGCGACTGTGCTGCTGCTCGGCGGCCAGGTTGACATCTCCATAGGTTCTATGCTCATCCCATTGGACGTCCCCGAAGTGAGCGACGCCTTGAATAGCCATTAGGATCCGCTCCAGGCCATAGGTCAGTTCTACAGAGACTGGATCAAGTGTCTGGCCCCCCGCCTGTTGAAAGTAGGTGAATTGTGTGATTTCGAGACCATCCAACCAGACCTCCCAGCCAAGGCCCCACGCCCCGAGAGCTGGCTGCTCCCAATTGTCTTCGACAAATCGAATATCGTGTTTATGTGGATCGATGCCGAGCACCTCCAGCGAACGCAGGTAGAGTTCCTGCGGATCGCCAGGATCCGGCTTCAAGATTACCTGGTACTGATAGAAGAGACCCATACGATTTGGGTTCTCGCCATAGCGGGCGTCATCCGGCCGGACGGATGGTTCGACGTATGCCACTCGCCACGGCTCCGGGCTCAGCACGCGCAGGAACGTGGCCGGGTTCATCGTGCCAGCGCCCACTTGCGAGTAGTAAGGCTGCCAGATGAGACAGCCCTCGCCAGCCCAGAACCTCTCGAGCTCAAAAATGGCGTCTTGAAAGGTCAGCATTTCTTATTCAGAAGCGTAAGCAGCCCAAGCTGTGGAGCAACAATCGTCATACTGGGTCCTCAAACGGATTCCCTTTGGCTTCGGATATCCGCGCGGCGTGGGCCAAAGCGTGGAGTACTGCTACCCAGATCAACAGTCGGGGTTCCTAGCCTGCCTCCCGCACCTGCCTGACCCGTCGAACGAAAGTCGGGACGTGAAGGTCGCGCTCCACCAAATGGTTGAGGTAGCCCTCCATCAGATTCTCGAATTCGAGGGCTGCTGATTGGCTGATCTGCGGACGGGATGCCTCTTCATAGCCGTGGCGCTGGTAATGACGGAGCACCCTGAGCACGCCTAGAGAAAGCGGTCGTGCATACGCCTTCCTGGGTCCGCAGTTCGGGCACAACAGGCCACCGTCGTCGGCCGAAAAGAACTGGTCCTGCGGCTGCGCTTCTTCAGAGCAGTTGACACAGCGGTGCAAGTCGGGTCGATATCCGGAAAGATCCAGAAGCCGGATCTGGAAATACCTCAGGGCAGCAGCAGTCTCTGCTTCGTGATCGAGCCGCTCAAGAGTGCTGGTCGTGAGTTGGTAGAGAGCTTGCGACTCGGATTCTTCCACACCGAAACGATCCACCAGCTCAACAACATAAGCTGCTTGGCCGAGGCGATCGAGATTTTGCCTCAAAGCGGGATAGGCATCGATCGTTTCCGCCTGAGTGATGATGTCCAGCTCGCGGCCCTTGGCGACGAGTAGATTGCTACGTGTAAAGGGTTCCACGTGCCCGGCTTTTCTGGAACTGGGCCGGCGGACTCCCTTGGCTATAGCACGCAGTTTCCCATGGGCCGGGGTGAAGAGCGTGACGATACGATCCGCTTCCCCCAGGTCCTGGCGACGGAGGATGATCGCTTCGATCCGGTAAAGTCGGCTGCGTGGTGGCACGCGCGGCATTATACCAGCGCGGCTTTTTCGGGCCTTGCAGTGGTCAACTTTGGTCCGGGTTGGAGAGCTGGCCTGAAACTGTCAATCTCGATGCGTGGGCGCTCGCGCGGTGCGAAAGGCCGCTGCGGGTGAAGAGGCGGAGCTTACAGTTGCTTGCGACCTATGGCTGCTTGCGACCTATGGCTGCTTGCGGCCTATGGTTGCTTGCGGCTTATGGCTGTATCAGATCTTGAGGTCCGAAGGCGTGCGGTAAAAGGTCCTCGAGCCTGGTTTCAAGATGGATCTTTCCGGTAATGTCTGCCACGACAACGAGAAGATCAAGGCCGAACTCGGATAACACCTGACGGCAGGAGCCGCAAGGAGCGCCTCCGTTTTCGGTTACAACGGCAATCGCATCGAAGGCTCGTTCGTCCTCGGTAACCGCCTTGAAAGCAGCTATCCGTTCGGCGCACATGGTCGTTGGATAGGCGGCATTCTCGACATTGGCGCCTACAAACACCTTGCCGGAGCGAGAGAGCAGCGCCGCACCCACTGGGTATTCTGAATAGGGAGCGTAGGCGTGATGGCGCGCCTCAATCGCACGTTCGACCAGATCTTGTACTGAAACTGGGTCAGGCGCCATCCGTTGCTCCGTTCTCATTGCGCCCGTCGGTCGCGGCAACGATGCGCTTCGCTCGCACGCGTCGAATTCGTCGTCGAACCACCTGATCTACGACAAGTTCCAGACCCCCGGATTCAAGCTTATCACCGGGAGTGGGCACCCGCCCCAACTCGCTGTAGATGAAGCCTCCCAGCGTTTCTCCTGCGTCCTTGGGTAAATCTGCATCGGCGATTTGATTGACATCATCTAAATCGATTCCTCCGCTGAAAATGTATTCGCCATCCTGAACTTGCTGGTAGCTGGCCTCTTCTGCAAAGTCATACTCGTCCCGGATCTCTCCGACGATCTCCTCAACAATATCTTCGATGGTCACCAGGCCTGCGGTACCGCCATATTCATCAACCACGATCGCCAGGTGGAACCGACTGGCCTGCATTTCTTCCAGCAGATCATCGACTTTCTTCGCTTCCGGTACGAAATAAGCCTCGCGTTTGAGTTCACCGATCGACCGTTCCTGGTTTCCCGCCCGCCAGGCTTCCAGCAAGTCTTTTACATAAATCAAGCCGATCACATTATCGATGTTGTCGCGGAAAACTGGCGCCCTCGAATACCCTGTTTTCAATAGCATGTCGGTGGCTTCGGGGATGGGCGTCGCCTCTTCGAGCGCCTGGATATCGATGCGCGGGATCATTACTTCTCTAGCCAGCGTGTCGTCCAGGCGAAAGATGGAGTAGATCATGTCCTTTTCGTCTTGCTCGATGGAACCGCCTTCTTCGCCTGCATCCACGAGAGTCATAATTTCTTCTTCCGTCACCAGCGGATGCAAAGGTCCGTTTTGGTTTGCAGAGGCCTCCCCACCCAATCGAAGCATGATGCGAACGGCAGGTGAGAGCACGACTTCCAGAACCGCAACAAGCGGCCCAAGGCGCAGTGCCCAGGCCTCGGGCTGGCGCATGGCAAGGCTCTCAGCCAGAAACTCCAGGATACTCATCACAAGGCCGCTAGCAGCGAGAGTCAGCACGAATCCCAGTAATCCACTGGCGAAGCTCAGGTAGGTCGCACCCACCACACCGATTACCAGCAAGCGCGTAAGAGCGATCGCAATTCTCAGGGATAGGAGCAGGCTTGATGAATCTTCGACAATCCGTACGGCAAGTGCACTACCGGAAGCGCCCTCCTGCTCCAAGCGCTGGATCTTGGACGGCCGGCTGTTGACGAGTGCGCTGCGCGCGGCGGCAAGCACGGTTTCGATGATCAATAACACCAAAATGAGCGTTATACCGACTAGGGGTTCAATCATCTGCGTCTAGTTTGCGGATCACGCGTGCCGGTACACCCGCGGCCAGGGTGCGGTCCGGCACATCCTTCGTGACCACCGCGCCCGCGCCTGTGTGGGCGCCAACGCCAATAGTAACGGGCGCTACCAGCATCGTATCACTTCCAATGAACGCCCCTTCAAGGATCGTCGTGGCATTTTTCCGCTTGCCGTCGTAATTACACGTGATGGTACCGGCGCCAATATTGACATTCTCACCGATCGTAGCGTCTCCAAGATAGGAAAAGTGCCCGACCTTCACGCCGGCGGCGAGCTTGCTGTCCTTGATCTCCCCGAAGTTGCCGACATGCACGCCGGGTCCTAGATCGGCGCCTGGCCGTAATCTCGCAAACGGACCGACGTCGACACCTGCGTCCAACACGGCTTTTTCCACGACAGAGGATTGGATGATGCAGTCTTCTGCGATTGAAGCGTCTCGCAGAACTGAGTTCGGCCCAATTTCACAATTTTCGCCGATCACGGTCTGACCGTTGAGATGAATATTAGGAAGCAGCACTGTTCCCGCGCCGATGCGCACTTCGCTGTCGATGTAGGCAGTGGCTGGATCAATCATCCTGACCCCGCTCGCCATCCATCGGCTATTGATCCTTCTCCTTGCGGCTGTCTCCGCTTGAGCCAGGTGTTCCATCGTGTTAACCCCAATGGTTTCGTCCGCGTCGGCAATATGGATCGTTCCAATTCCCGCGCCTTCGCTGGCGGCCAATCCCACCACGTCCGTCAGGTAGTATTCGCCCTTAGGAGAGATCTTCACCTCGGTCAAAGTCTTCCAAAGCCACGCGGCCTCAAAGCAATAGGCTCCTACATTAAGCTCGGTGAGTGCGAGTTGATGCTCATCGGCTTGAGCCTCTTCTACAATAGCAACCACCGCGCCGGCGTCGTTCCGTACGATGCGCCCAAAGCCTCGCGACTGGTCGTTTTCTGCCGTTAGTAACGTGACGACTCCGTCGCCCTTCGATTGAGCCTCTATCAGGGCAGCCATCGTCTCGGCACTGATCAACGGCATATCGGCGTTGACGACCAGGATCAGCTCGGATTTGCCGCTCAGGGTATCCGCAGCTTGCTGCACGGCGTGACCCGTGCCGAGCGGCTCTGACTGCTCAACCAACTTAGGTGAGCCACCGGCTGCTTCGCTCAGGGCTGCCGCATCTTTCGGTACGATCAAGTGCGGCTCAGACCCGGTCGCCTCTCGACACGCGCTTGCCGACCAGCGGATCATCGGCTGGCCAGCCAGCGGCAGCAGCAGCTTTGGCACGGCAGAATTCATGCGTGTGCCAAGACCAGCGGCAAGGATGACCGACTCACACCGCATGGGAGCGATATCTCATTTGAGCTGGGGTTGATTGTGAGATCTGCGAGGGGTCTTCTGACACTCTAGGTCTGCAAGCTAGCGTGAGTTCAATTTGGGGATTTCGCCAGGCTGGGGCGCCAGGATTCGAACCTGGATCAACGGATCCAAAGTCCGTTGTGCTGCCATTACACCACGCCCCAAGGAACAGGGGCTCATTGTATCACCGCCAGAAATCATGGCTTGGTGGAGCCCTGTGTATGGCTAATCTTCTTTTTCTTTGCGAAGCAGACCCCGTTTGCGCGCCTCGTCAAAGGTGAGCATGCTTTCGTCGATCGGACCCGTACCATCCGATGACTCGTTGGCCTCATCCCAATAATCCTCGGCCCCCTTCTTGCTCACCGTACTGGCGGCAGACTCGAGATCTGACTCCTTCACTTCTTTACTGGGGATATCCCCATTCCGCTCCGAGTCTTTCTTCTTTTTCTTGTCGCTCGAGCGGGAAGTTGAAGTTGTCACTTTAGCCTCCCCGACGCTATATAGGCCGCTCACCAAATCAGTGGCCGCCTGACGACTATATTGCAGCACCGCTCCAATTTGCTTTGCCCCCTTTTTCGACTCAAACACGATAACGAGCGCGTGGTCTGAACCAACGCTCGCCTGGTAGAAGTCGTAGCTCTCTCCATCAAAATACATGAAGTTTGCCGGCACTTTCTTCTGGAGCACTCCGCTGATCTCCACCCCAGCCTCGAAGGCCGACATCAGCGATGGGAGCGCCATTCTGAGATCCACCGCATCGATCTCACCCGCCTCCACAATGACTTCGCCCCTTTCGTCTACCAGGAATGTTGCCTCTGCACCTAGCTCACTCTGCATCGCCATCAACCACTGCGCAATGAACTCTCGTTCCTCTTCGGCCGCGTGTCCGCCATCTTTCCCTTTCAGTTCCAGCGCATGGCTCACGGCCTCCAGAAAGTGGCTTGTTCGAATCGGCTTGGTTAGAAACGCGATCACACCCAGCTCTTCCGCTCGGTCCCGGGCTTCCACCGAAGGGCTGCCAGTCACGATGATGGCCCGCGCATCGGGGCTCTCATTCTTAGCCTTTTCCAGTAATTCAAGGCCCGAAATTCCTGGCAAGACCAAGTCGGTAATCATCAGATCTACGCCACCCCTCGAGAGCTCCAGGAGGGCTTCCTCGCCGGATGGCGCGTCGACGATCGTGAAAGTTTGACCGGAAAGCTGAAGGTTCGAACGTAAGGTATTGCTGACCTGGTGATCGCTGTCAACAATAATGATCCGGGGAGCGCCCATGGCCGGATTCTAGCATAGCGGTCTTTTTGGGCAATTGCCCCGCTTTTCCCACCCGCGCAGCGGTGACAAAATAAGCACCGGCGCCTGAATTGTGCGCGTTCTGGAGCTTCTAAGCGCTCATGAGGAAACAAGAAGGGACCCATGAGGAGACATGAAGGCGCTCATGAGGAGATAAGAAAGCGCTCATTTGGAGCCGATCCGAACGCTGCCTGGCCTCTAGCGAGGTCTCAGTTTCGGATTGGTTACTTCGTCTATGGTGCGTCCAATCAAATAGAACCCACCGCAAAACAGCATGATCGCCACCGCAGGCGGCACGATGGTGTGCCAGTCGCTCTTCAGGCTAAACAAGCTCAAATTGTTACTCAACGCCTGCCAGATCATCATGCCCCAGCTTGGTCTCAACTGAGTTCGCTGCAGGAATGCCAGCAGTGCCTCGATCAGCACTGAGCCGGTGATGATGAACATGACGTTGACCGATAACAGTGGAACGAGATTCGGCAGCATATGAGTGCGGATCGTGCGCCAGCCACCTCTCCCGGAGACCTTGCTGGCCTCCATATACTGCTTCGATTTGATCGAAATCGCCTGGGACTTCACCAGAATTGCTAGTGAACCGAGGCCTGCAAAAATGCCAAAAATCAAACCGACCTGCAGCCAGCTCATATCGAATATCAGCCCAACGATCAGCAGCACAACCGCTGGTGGCAACAAAACGAACGTATCCGAAATCGTCATGAGAACCGTGTCGACTTTCCCCCCGTAGTATGCCGCCGCCACTCCGACACTGGTCGCCAGCACAGTACCCACCAAACCCGCCACCAATCCTACGCCAAATGAAGTCTGGGTCGAGAAGGCCAATACGCTAAGCACATCGCGACCCAGGGGGTCGGTGCCCAGCAGGTGCTTGGCGGATGGTTGCGATGGATGCGGCATGAAGTCAAAGTCGAAACCGATATCCGGATCGTAGATCGCGCTCTCCCACACGGTCGACATTAGCAGCGGTTGACCGACTGCGAGGAAGGCAAACAGCAGGATGCTCGCCAGACCCAGCACGCCCAGCGGCTTGCGTACAAATTGCCGCCACTCACCGCTCCACCCCTTCAGTCGCCGCACGATCAGACGCACACGCAGGCGCACCCATCCACTCAGGCCGCGTTCGTAGAATTGCTGGGGGTTGATCAATCCCGGCTCTGTTTGAACCTTGGACATTTAGTTTGCCTCCGTCTTACGAGCGAGGCGAAGTCGAGGATCCATCCAAGCTGTCAATACGTCGAAAATGACATGCGCCAGTAGGATGCCGATGCCGACCAGCGAGAGCACACCCATGAGCACCGGCAGGTCGAATTCGTTCGCGGCCCTGACCAGCTCCGTCCCCATTCCATCAATAAAGAAGCGCTGTTCGAGGAAGAAGCTGCCGATGATCACGAACGGTATGTGGACGATGAAACGCGTGAGAACCGGCAGCAAGGCAACGGGGGCAACGTGGTGATCGCGCACCCGGGCGCTGGAATATCCCATGGCCGTCACTTGGGTGACAAAGCCCTCTTCCATAGCTTCCGCCATTGTGACTCGCATGATCAGCATGGTTTCACCGAATGACAGCAGAATCAGGGTCGCCAGCGGCAGCGCTAGATGGTGCAGCGTGTCCAGACCGACCGGCCACAGCCCGGATGTGATCCACGGTACGACCGCCAGTACTCCGATTACGGCAATCGCTCCTGCGCGAGCCCATGTGCGGTTCCATCGCATTCGGCGAGTCACCCGTACGACGACGAACGAGGCAAGGATCGCCAGCGTGAAAGTCAGCAGGATCCCTATCAACATTCGGTTGAAATTCGCCTCGACGTGCACCCACATCAGTGGATTGCGCAATCCATCGGGCGGAACCCAGCGGAGATTGGCTGCGAAGATTCCCGCCATCACGAATGCTAACCATGGAGGGAAAGAAGTGTAAAAGGCAGTTCCTCCCAGTGTGGCAACCAGATCTACCCACGCCTTGCGACCCCAGGCGACCCGCTTGCCGAGCCAGTAGCCGAGCAACAAACCACCCACCGTGCCAGGCACGAACAGCAGCAAGGTCTCCGGCAGCTTGTCCGCAAGAATTTCGAGAACCGTTCCTCCCCCAACGACGACCGAATCGCCCAGGTTCCCAGTAAAGAAATTCCGCATCCAGTCGATGAACTGCCCGACGACCGATTTCTCCTTTGGCCGAATCGCCGTCAATCCTTCTTCGTAGGCAATCTGCTGCGCTGAGGCCGCTTCCGCTGGTTCGGCGGCGTTTTGATCAGGATCAGACACGCCCTCTTCTTCACCAGCGGTATCGTGTCCTATTGCCGCTTCCGTTTCCGCAGGCGCTGGAGTTGGAGTCGGAATGAAGGAGCCCTGCGCTTGAGCGACGCGTTTGTCTTCGCCCATCGCCTCATCCAGCAGCATACCCATCTCCCGAGATCCGGATTCCCTGAGCGCCGAAAGGACATCGTCGGAGGGCGCGGAGGGCGGCCTGACTACCACGGCTGGAGGCGGTTCTGCAACCACCTCGGTTTGTTCTTCCCCTTCTTCTTCGCCGGCCTGCTCTGATTGGCTGCTGGCTCGGGTTAAGACCTGCGCCATCGCTTCGCCTTCCGTCGTCGCCGAATTAGATTCAGGAAGCGCCAGTATGAGGGTAAAGAGGATGATTTGGAACAGAATCAGGCTGACCAAGGCTCTGAGCAGCCGCCCACCCATGAATCGGAGCAGGCCGGAAGGGATCAGGGAGTTAAGGCTGGCCATATTAGGGCAACAATCCTACTCCCCCAAGCTAGGAGTGTATGCGTACACGATAATTTTGGGGGTTAGTTTGCAGTCGAACGCTGAGCGGTGCCTTCTTCCGCCCAAAAATCCGCAGGATGGCGGTTCACGACGTAGCAGCCTGCGAAATGCTTATCATCCGCCCTGTCGGCGAGCGGTGGATGGTCCTCGTCCAGGCAAATCTGCTCCGAAATCGTACACCTCTCGTAAAAACGGCAACGCGCAATCGGATTGATCGGCTTGCTGATCCCACCCTTGATCACTACTGCCTCGCGCGTATATTGGGGATCGGGCACCGGCACGGCGGAGA
>JBHIBY010000026.1:0-35680 GCA_046759305.1 Anaerolineales bacterium | reverse complement strand
CCAATTTCGCTGTGCTGTCCACGGCGGTAACTTCAGCCCCAAAGTACTTGGCAAGTTGTACCGCATAGACTCCGACCCCACCTGAAGCGCCATTGATCAGGACTTCTTGCCCGCTCTGAACTTTCCCCGCGTCTCTGAGGAAATACAGCGCGGTGCATGCGCCAAAGGGAATTGCCGCGGCTTCTTCGTGGGTCATGTTGGTCGGCATGTGTGCCAGCGCACCGTCTTCCGGCCGGCATACGTACTCAGCATATGCGCCAAGATTTTCGCCATCAATCCCGTAGACTTGGTCGCCGACCTTGAACTGTTGCACCTCTTTGCCAACGGCTTCGACCTCCCCGGCGATGTCCGATCCGATAACCGGCTTCCTGGGTCCTGTAATCCCAAACATTAGCCGTGGAAGTGGTCCGAACCCGGGAGGGACACGGGAAAAATCTCGCGCATTCACGTCCCCTACTGTTACTGAAGTCGCATAGTTCTTGATCAGGACTTCATCGTCTTTGGGAGCAGGTTTTTCAACTTCCTTAAGCTGAAGAACCTCCGGTGGTCCGTATTTTTCATATACAACTGCCTTCATTAGATTCCTCCAAGATTGCGCGGAATATTGGTTGAGTAAGGTAAACACCAAAATCAGACGGCTTCCCCAGAATATGCTATGCAGTCGTTAACGAATGTGATAGTGCCGATCGGTATGGTTGAACTCGATGTTATTCATCAGCCAACAGGGCAAGCGCGAGCCTCTGCTCCCGACTTTAGACCTCAGTAGCATCTCGGTGGACCGCATCCAATACAAGAGCCCTCGGAATCGTGCCGAGGGCGTTCTGCAAATGCCAGGCGACCTATGGATCTGGGCTTAGTTCCCCAAATCCCTCTTCTCTACCAGTTCCAACCACGGACCGTGAATCCCATCCTCAGTGACCCCAAAGTAGAGCCGCGTTGAGCCGTTTAAGGCTTGTGCCAGGTCATATCGTCGGCTTTTCCCCCTACCTCGCGTCCGTAGCAACCCGAGTTCCCCATCCCAGGTTGAGGTGGCCTTTCGGACATCCTTGGGCAGCTTCAAGTATTGCGTAATGGCGTAATGCCACAGTCGGCGAGCCGAAGTCTCTGTCACGTTCTTCACGACATTGCCATTTCGTAGATCTCGTACGGTGAAGTACTGCACGCCTTCGCGTTCCTCGACCGCCACAATCTCGACCCCAGTTTTTGGAGCTGGAGTGCCTTTTGGAGCTTCTGCCTCCGCGGCCGGCAGATCCAGGCCAACTTCTTTCACACCTCGCACCATCTGGACGATTTCGTCCCGTACAGCAAGCCCAGTTTCAGCTTCCTCCCGCACATAGATCTTGTTATCGTCGACTGCATATGGCAGATCTTCACCTCTGGGAACCAACACGCGAATTACGGTGACTCCTTGCGTGGCCTGAGAATCCACCTGAACCTTCAAGGGGGGACTGATCCGATTACTGATCTCCTGACGCAATTTCCCAACCGATGCTGAGGGGTTGCTTATTCCAGCAGGTTTACCTTTCCGATCCGGCTCAATTCCCACAAACACCGTTCCGCCGTTCGTATTAGCAAAGGCGCACACATCTGCGATGATGGCGTACAGATGGCCGCCGCGGACGGTCATGCTTTGATGGAATTCCTGAACGATCGACGCACCCTCTTCGATCGCGGGTTGGATGAAGTCAAATTCCTCCTTACGCTGCTCGACGTGAGGGCGCGTCCGAGCAAAATCGTTACCCTGGAGCAGCTCCTTGATAGCTTCAAACGAAATCTCTGATAGAAGCATTTCCGTTGCTCGCCCCCCCACCCCGAACTTTTTATCGTTCTTTGGATCCATCGAGAGGCTGTGGGCATCCGATCCTTGAATGCAATGCATACGCCGCGGATACTCGGGCTTGGTCCCGTTGAAAAATGCGGATGTTGATCGTCGTCCCTTGCCTTCCAGATCGGTGACCTCCAACGCATGAAGGTTGGAGTCCTGCGTGTAAGCGATCTTTGTCTGGCCCCCGATAGGAAAACCCCGCATGGCGATCCCATTGCTCGAGTTCGCATGCGCCGCAATCGCAATTCCTCCCGCCTCGCTAATTACCTGATAGGCGGCGAGCACGTCGCTCGAAGCGCCGATGTTGGAAGCTCCGGCATCGATTTCACCGGATGGAATGTTCAGCGACAGCAGTAAGTGTTCAAGTTCTCTCACTGGTTTTTCGGGCGGAAAAATGCCTAGAATGTGAAATCCGAAAGTCGCCGTAAATTCGAACCCGGGGAGCACCAGCAGCTCATCCAGGAGCTTGCGGTATTCGGCCAGGCGTTCTTTTTCCTCCTTGCGAATACGATCCAATTCCTCCAGCATCGTCAGCCGCTGAATGTCTTCCTGCATGCTCCTGATACCTGCGACGGTATTGTGATCGGTAAGGGCGATGACCTGCACGCCACGCGCTTTCGCAGTGCGCAAAATGTCCAAATATGAAATATCCGGCTCCTGATAATCGCTGGAAGCCGGAGTGTGCAAATGCAAATCAAGTACTATCCAACTGCGATCCTGTTTCAACCTCGTTCTCCTTACAGAGCTACTGTAGCTGCTCTCTAATCATTTCTAGTAAGTCTGGCGGCGAATACGGCTTTAGCATAAAGCCATTCGCACCGGCCTCCATACACCTGTCTTCAACGTCCATGCCAGAAGTCATAATCACCGGTAGGCTAGAGAATTCTGATGTAGCCCTCATCTGGCGCAGTAGCTCGATGCCATCAGTGCTCGCAAGGAACACGTCCATGATCACCAAATCCGGCTGGCCGCTACGCAGCTCTTGAACCAGAGCTCCCGGTTGCGTGATCGGGAATACCTCGAATCCGTCCAGTTCGAGTAGCGTTGCGAGCAATGAGACCATATTGTGGTCGTCGTCCACGATCATGAGTTTAGGCATTTCGTTCGAGCTAGTTTGGGGCACTTACGGGTTGCTCGGATTCTGACTTCTTCGAGCGAGAGGTCTTCTTCTTCGCGGTCTTTGCTTTTGCCTTTGGTTTAGCGGTCTTCTTGGCAGTCTTCTTCTTCTTGGATTTTGAGGTCGATTTCTTCATGGACTCGAGCGCTGCATCGAGCACATCACCCACTGTATCGACAAAGACAAATTCTACGACCTGCTTGATCTCGTCCGGAACATCCTCGAGATCGACCTCATTGCGCTTGGGCAAGATGACCGTTTTTAGCTCTGCACGATGTGCTGCCAGCACTTTTTCTTTCACGCCCCCAATCGGGAGCACCTTGCCCCTGAGAGTAATCTCACCTGTCATCGCCACGTCGCTCCGAACCGGCCTACCGCTCGCTAAGGAGGCAAGCGCGGAGGCCATTGTGATCCCCGCGGAGGGCCCATCTTTCGGTTGTGAGCCCGCAGGCACGTGTAGATGGACGTCGTTTTCACTCCAATAGGTATCTTTGATACCCAGGCTTTCTGAAACCGAGCGTACATATGAGAGGGCCGCTTGAGCAGACTCTTTCATTACCTCCCCAAGTGAGCCCGTAACCTTGAACTCTTTGCCCCCCTTCATTGATGTAGCTTCGATGAACAGGACATCGCCCCCGGTGGGCGTCCACGCCAAGCCAGCTGCCACGCCGGGAATTCGGGTCCGCTCGGCAATTTCCTCCGGTCCCAGATAGCGAGCTTTGCCCAGCAGCTCTGTAACTAACGCAGGTGTGACCTTCTTCTTTTTTGTCTTGCCAGCTGCGACCTGGGTGGCCACTTTCCTGCAGACGCGTCCGATTTCGCGCTCTAGATTTCGTACACCTGCTTCGCGCGTGTACGCGTGAATCAACTCTCGGATGGCTGGTTCGGCGAAAGTGATTTCGCTCGCACGCAGACTGTTCTCTCGAATCTGCCTTGGAATCAAATAGTCATTAGCAATAATGACTTTCTCGCCTTCGGTGTAGCCAGAGAGGCGAATGACTTCCATGCGGTCCAGCAACGGGGGCGGGATCGTATCAAGCCAATTGGCGGTCGTGATGAACATGACCTTCGAAAGGTCGTATGCTACTTCCAGGTAGTGGTCGCGAAACTCAGCGTTTTGCTCGGGATCCAACACTTCCAGGAGGGCAGAGGCCGGATCACCACGGAAATCGCGCCCTAACTTATCGATTTCATCCATCATGAAGACTGGATTACGTGACTCTACACGCCTGAGCGCCTGAAGAATGCGTCCCGGTAGCGCGCCGATGTAGGTGCGTCTGTGTCCTCGAATCTCAGCTTCGTCGTGTACTCCGCCCAAAGAGATACGGATGAATTCACGTCCGGTTGCACGCGCAACTGATCTCCCCAAGGAAGTCTTGCCTACACCCGGAGGTCCGACGAAACAAAGTATTGCACCTTCTCGCTCTCGTCGGATCAGATCCTGCGGTGTTTCCTCGGTGCTATCCGTTCGCTCGAGCTTGAGCTTCCTGACCGCCAAATACTCAAGAATTCGCTCCTTGACATCTTCCAACCCGTAGTGATCCTCATCGAGGACCTGAGCGGCATGTTCCAGATCGAGATTGTCTTCGGTTTCCTTGCTCCACGGCAAAGATACGATCCAATCCAAATAGGTCCGGATCACACCAAATTCAGCCGCAGCAGTAGGAAGCTTAGATAGCCGATCTAACTCACGCTTTGCCTGTTTCTCAGCCTCCTCAGGGAGCCCTGCCCGTTCGATCTTTTCTCTGAATTCTTCAACTTCCGCAGCCTGTTCATCGACTTCCCCAAGCTCACGCTGGATGGCCTTCAACTGCTCGCGCAAGAAATATTCTCGTTGAACCTTTTCAATTTCCTCCCGAGCCTCGTCTTGGATCTGCTGCCCGAGAGATAGAACCTCGATCTCGCGGCTAAGCAAGGCGTTTAAGTGCTGAAGTTTCACAAGGGTCGAATCTTCCTCGAGCAACTCTTGTGCCACCTCGAGCTCCATACGTTGGTAGTTCGCGATGGTGTATGCCACTTGAAGCGGATCGTCCTGTAGCAAAACGCTTGCCACCACTTCTCGAGGTAGGGAGGGAGCCAGTTCTGCCACTTCCTGGAACATGTCCGAGGCAGCTCGCATCTGCGCCTCAATCTCCACTCCCTCTTCAACTTCTTCTGGCCAGAGCAATATACTGGCGCGAAGGTAGGGCTCAAGAGCGGTGAATTCTCCCAATTCGAACCGAGCAAGGCCCTGCACGATCATGCGGATGGTTCCGTCCGGAGCACGGAAGAGTCGCTGCACATTTGCGACCGTCCCATACGCATATAAATCCTCCGGTCCCGGAAGCTCCAACTCCGGCTTGCGCGAGGCGACCAGCCCGATGATGCGGTCCTTGGCTGCCACATCGTCTACTAGTCGAATGGATCTTGGCTGCCCGATCGTTAGAGGAACTACGGTATGGGGATAAACAACAACGCCCCTGAGCGGAAGAATGGGAAGCTCCTCCGGAATAGTTAGGAGCTCCGACTCAGGCACTTGCTCACCGAGCGCGGTACTCTCGTCACGAACGACTATGCGCGATTCGGTTGGCTCTTCTTCTTCCTCTAATGGGTCTTCAGGGATTTTGTCTTCTGGATCGTTCATTAAGACCTTTTATTCGATTGAGATAACCTTGGGCTGGGCCTTCGGTAGTTCCACCCGTAGGAAGCCATCCACGTAAGAAGCTTCGATATCCGGGACCCTCACCGCTTCTGGCACCTGTACCGCAGTCTCAAATTCTCCGTAGGCGATTTCCATCTGATGGTATGCCTTCTGGGAGCCTTCGTCACTTCGCATTCCCCTTATGACAAGCGTTTGCTTATCAAAGGTCACTGAAAAATCGGCGCCACGCATCCCGGAGATCTCAACCCTCACATGGTAGCTTTCGTCGGTCTCATATACATCTGTAGGGGGCCGCCAGGTGTGCGTCCTCCGCTTGATGCCCCAAAACGAGTCATGCTCCGAGCTCGGAGACCAAGCGTCCTCATCTGAAGCTAACAGCTGAATCAGTTCGCTTTCCTTCATGCTTTCCTCAACTTAATTGGGTAAGTGCGTGCAATTATGTCTATTTGCAATACAGCCTCCCATTCTACCATTCTCAACTTTATGGCGCACTTTCGCTATAGTGTTGTGCGCTCCGGTCATTGCCGGTAGAATGCTCTCAGGCCCTCTCATATCTGAGGGAAAGCTGCCTGGCCGGGGGGGTACTGGCCGGCCGGTAACCCATTCGCAGAATCCCTCACCTGGAGTAATTAGGTATGACACTCTCCGACACGTTGAGCCAGGTTGAACTGTTTGAAGGTCTCGAATCCGACGAACTCGATCAAATTGCGGCGATCTGTGATGAGCGCACACTTGACTCCGGGCAAGTCGTTGCAAAACAAGGCGACGTCGGCGACGAGTTATTTGTAATCTGGGATGGCTTGGTCGAGGTCGTTCACGAAGAGACCCCGGAAGATTCGGCGCCACGGACGGTAGTCAATCTAGGCCAGGGGCAAGTATTTGGTGAGATGGCGCTAGTCGATTATGGACCGCGTTCAGCCACCGTACGTGTGATTTCAGAGACCGCCACCCTGCAGGCAATTCCACGCCAATCATTCTTGGAATTGCTCGAATCCCACCACCACCTCGGATACGTGGTCATGCGAAACATGGCCGCGGATCTATCCTTCAAGCTTCGCCATCAGCATCTCATTGGGCACTGACGGATGTCGATGATTTTCAAGGTCAGCTATGTGGTTCAGGGTGGAGATCATCCGGGTGCAATTGTCAATGAAGACGTCAAACCCGAGGTCGGTCAGCACGTCACCCTAGGGAGCAAGGAATTCGAGGTAGTGGAGGTAGTTGACCTCATGCCCGCTAGGGGCGACTTTAGCTTCCTCCACGTAACGGTTAAAGCGCTCGAGAACTGACCCTGGAGTCTTCGCCTTCCCAGATCCCCGGCGAATATTCGGCCGGGGGCTTTTTTTCCGGATTTAGGGGGCGGCTAGCAATGCAGCCGCAACGTGTGGCGTCACAAACACTTCAACCGCGGCAGCAATGATTATCATTGGAATCACTATCGCAACCATCAGCCGCGCCCACTTTCCAAGGGCCGCCAGCCAACTGGCGCCAAGGGACGAGCCCTTCGGCAAGCTCAGCGCAGCAAGGCCGAGTTGAAGGATCGCAGCACCCGCAATGATTGCAGCTGGGATCTCCAATATTCCGTGCGGCAGTACCAGGGCGGTGATCAGGCGCGAAGTGTCCACTTCCGCTAAGGCGAAATTGCCTGCGAGGTAACCCACAATTCCAACCGGGGCCATCAGTAGCAGCAACCCGACAATCCCCAGGCTAAAGGCTCCAAGGAAACTGGCAATCGCTAGTGCACGCAAGTTGTTGAATGCGATCCAGGACCAGCCGGTTACCGACATGAATCCGAAGTTGGAGAGCTCATTCACCATCACCTCACCCATCCGTTCCTGATCAAACAGTTCTTGGGGCAAAGTGAAAGTAGAAGCATTCTGGAAACCAATGATGTAGGCGGCTACCATAGCTAGCGTCATAATAGCCAGCGGAGCCCGCATCTCGGGTAAGGTCTGAGTGAGAGTATCTCGATACCAGATGACGAAGGGTCGAGTGGTACCTCTAAAACCTTCCCAGAATCGCCCGACCCCCCATCTGATATCCACGGCGTCGAATTCTCTTCCAAGCAATTCCTCTCGATTGAAAAGATGCAGACCCATTCGCCCAAGAACCATGGAAACCAGCACTAGAGCTGCCACAATCCACCAAAGCACGCTGTAGCGTCCCCAGAACATGATCAGACTCTCGATGATGATGAGCTGGGCCGCGGGGACAATAATGAATGAAGCCAGCAGATTGGCGCCGCGTACAGAGGTTGTTTGAGTTGAGATCACTACCGCTGCCGTAACCATTAGGAGCGCCTGCGCCGCCGTGAGCAGTAACACTTGTGCAAGCAATTGCGGGGTCGGAGTCCACCCCAAGCGCCAAAGGAGACCGGCCAGGTAAACGAATATCCCTAAGTAAGCGGCCGCGATCGGAGCCAGAAGGGAAGCGATTATCTTCCCGAAATAAAGCTGCGCGTCCGTGAGCGGTGTTGCAAGGAGCGGCTCCAGCGACAAGCGTTCCCGCTCTCCGGCGAAGCTCTCAAGTGCAATTACCAGTGATACGGATATCGGGAAGAATCCCACGACCATAAGCAGGAAGGGAATCAATCGATCTCCAATGATAGTGGCCCCGTACTCCTCGACAAAGCTGACGGCTGTTTGGGCGGTGAAGTTCATCAATATCGGAAAGAACAGGGTGAGAATGATGATCGGGGTCAGGATCCTCCAATCACGGAGCTGATCCCGAATTTCCCGTTTGGCGACGATGAGCGTACCGGGTACGTAGCGCGTGAAAGCCAAATTCATTCTTCGGTTTCCAGCTGCATGACAGACAGGTAGACCTCTTCTAAGCTGCGCTTAATCTCTGATAGTGTCACAATGCGCACACCCGCGGACGCCATCCTGTCCACGATGCGCGGATTGACGCGTTCGGGATCGGAGGCCTGGAACCGCACCCAATCGTGCCCCCGGTCACGAACGTTGACTTCATCGGGCAGCAATTCCACCGCGCCGTCAAGTTGGTCAGCCACTTTCAGCTCCATAATGGGGCTGCCAAGGTAATCCTGCATGAGCTGACTGGAAGTACCTTGCGCAACTATAGCGCCTCTGCGAATGATTGCGAGACGATCAGCCAAAACCTCGGCCTCATGCAGATTGTGTGTGCAAACAACGATCGCCCGATTTCCGGATCGCAAGCCCATGATGCTTTCTCTCACCATTCGTGCGCTTTCCGGATCCATGGCGGAGGTCGGTTCATCAAGAAGTAGAACATCCGGATCGTGCAGTAATGCTCTGGCCATCGCGAGCTTCTGCCGCATACCTTTAGAATACTGACCCAGCCGCTGACCAGCAGCCTCACCTAGACCGAAGCGATCCATGAGATCTGCTGCTCGCTCCCGAGCAAGAGCCGGATCGAGTGAATAGATCTGGCCGAAGTACGCAAGATAGTCAAGGGGTTTCATTCGGGTATAGAGACCATGGTGCTCCGTCAGCAAGCCAACATGATGCCGGACTTTCTCCGCGTCCTTCGAAGTGTCGAATCCGGCTACTCTTACCCAACCTCTAGTCGGCCTCAAGATGGAGGCCAGCATACGAATAGTGGTAGTTTTGCCGGCCCCGTTAGGGCCAAGCAATGCTAGTACTTCGCCGTCATCAACGTGTAGCGACACATCATCAACGGCAAGGAGATTGCCAAATTGCTTGCTTAGGTTCCGAGTTTCTATAAGGGCCGGCATGTAGGAGTGGATTATAGCAGTGGGAGATTCGCGGCTCAATCGGCCCCATCTCCCATGATTTCTATGCTTCGCGCTTGGAGGATCGCTTTCTCTTGCGCTCTTTCACCGGAGAGGGTCGATTGCGGACGTAGAGCGCGATACCGGCCGCAATCGCCACCAGCAAAGAAAGCAGCTGATTGAGGTTGGTCCCTAGAATGAATTCGACGTAGTCCAGGCGGATGAATTCAAGCAGGAAACGTTGCAGCGGATATAGAACCAAATAAATCAAGAATATGTCTCCATCCTTGAGCTGGTCTCGCTTGTGCCGCCAGAACCACATCAAAACTACAAAATTAGCGAAATTCAAGATCGATTCATAAAGGAACAGCGGATGGAAGCGCTCGAAACTCTCGAATCCGGAGAGGCGGTTGACAGGATCGATTCGAATTCCCCAGGGCAGCGAGGTCGGTTGCCCATAAAGTTCCTGATTGACGAAATTTCCCCAGCGTCCGATTGCCTGTGCTAGGGCCAGTCCTGGTGCTGCTGCGTTGATCAACATACCGTACGAAAGCTTCCGACGCCTTGCAAAGATGTAGGCGCCAATTAGGCCTCCGATTATGGCCCCCGGTATTCCCAAACCACCGGCTGGAATGTTGATGATCTCTAGCGGATGAGTAAGGAAATATACGACATCCTTTCCTTGCTCGACGGTGCTGATTGAGGGTGTAAACACGTGGTAGAGGCGGGCACCGATCACACCGAATATGAGTACCCATATCAGTCCGTCCCAGGCGATGTCAGGATTCTTGCGGTCTGCCTTTAACAGCCGACTGGCAAGGTATGCAGCAGCTACCGCGCCGCTCATAAGGATCATCCCATAGTAGCGGAGCGAGAATGAGAAGCCCAGTAGGGTGAACTGAATACCTAGTGAATGGAAATCAATCTCCATCTCAGATGCTTTCTTGCTCCAAGGCTTGACGACGAACGTGAATGAAGCGTTGGATTGCGGTGAAATTGGCTAAAATGGCGATCACGATGATGCCAGGTCTCGGGATAGCCAAAATGAGGGTCGGAATGATGATGAGGTAGCGTTCGAGGCGGGTTAGCAATCCTCTCCGCACCTCAAATCCGAGCGATTCACCTCGCGCACGAGTATAGGAAACCAGGATGGAGCCCGCCGCGGCGGCGAAAACCCACAGCACCATGTCCTGCTCGAACCTTCCACGAAAATAGATCAAGAAACCCGCGAACAGCAGCATCTCCGAGTACCGATCCAGGACTGAATCGAAAAAAGCACCGAATTTCGAAGCTTCTCCTCGCAGCCGCGCGAGTGATCCATCCAGAGCGTCTAACGGGGCGAGAAACAGCAGGGCAAACCCCGCAGCTTGCAGAGCGCCAAATCCGACCAAGATCGCCCCCAGCACATGCCCTCCGAATCCCATCAACGAGAGCATGTTGGGCGTCACACCAAGACCATTTAGGAATTGGGCGATCGCATCCAAAAAGCCCTTCAAGCGGGCTCGGGCTAAGTCACTGAAGGTCTCCGGCTGTGATTGATCCAAAGCTTGGCCTCTAAATTCTGTGAATTGTACCCGTTGAGGTAGTCCAATCTTAGGGAAGAATGCTAGTCTTCGGAGTGCTGCTCATCGGAGATCAGCACTTCTCTGGCTCGCCCTCCGCCTTGGGCTCTGCCGACAACTCCAAGCTCCTCGAGTTCGTCCATCAGTCGAGCCGCGCGTGGGTACCCGACTCGCAACCTGCGCTGCAGCAATGAGGCGCTTGCTTTCCCAGTCTGTCGCACAACTGCGATGGCCGTATCGAGTTCTGCATCTTGCTTGGAGGTCGCCTCTTGCCGCACAAGATAATCTTCCCAGGGCGGGAACCCTGTGGAGGATGCGTCCTGCTGGCGCCAGGTCCTAATGAGCTTCTCTAGCTCCTTATCGCCGGTGTATGCTCCCTGCAAACGTACCGGGCCTGCGGCATCCGGCGCAAGATAGAGCATGTCTCCCCGCCCCAGCAACGATTCCGCGCCGGACCCATCAAGTATGACCCTGGAATCCACGGCGGATGCCACGGCAAATGCGATTCGCGCTGGAAAGTTCGCTTTGATAAGCCCGGTGACAACGTCGGTACTCGGTCGCTGGGTTGCGACGACCAGATGAATACCAGTAGCCCTCGCCATCTGTGCCAGACGAACAAGCGCTCCCTCCGTTTGATCCGGGGCAAGCATCATCAAGTCGGAGAGTTCATCGATTATTACTACCAATCTGGAGAGAGCCACCAGGTTTTTACGGCGAGCGACCTTGCGATTGTAGGCGGTAATGTCTTTTGCCGATTCCTTCTCCAGCAATTTGAACCGTCGATCCATCTCCACCGTGCACCATCTCAGGATTCCGGGTATGCGGGTCAGATCAGTCTCTACTTTGCCCAATAAGTGAGGAAGGCCGTTAAACCTCAGCAACTCGACACGCTTGGGATCGATCATCACAAATTGCAGTTCATCGGGCTTGTTGTTCATTGCCAGACTTGTGGCGATGGATGTGATGCAGACCGACTTACCCGAACCCGTTGTACCGGCGATCAGCAAATGCGGCATGGAACCCAAGTCTGCCACGACCGGCGTGCCTGCGACATCGCGGCCGAGCGCAATTGCCAGTCGCGAACGCTCCCTGTGAAAGCTGGCGGATTCCAAAATAGGCCGGATGGCGACTAATGCCGCTTTCTGATTTGGCACCTCAATCCCAACATAGGCCTTGCCTGGAACAGGTGCCTCGATTCGAATGGCAGCTGCGGAAAGCGCAAGTGCTAAATCATTGGCCAGCGCAGAGATCCGCGAGACGCGAACTTTATTCTTCGAAACCATCCCAGAAGGCGAGGTGTGTTCGATATATCCGGGTTCCACCGCAAATTGCGTAACGGAAGGCCCGGACCGAAAGTCCACAACCTTAGCGGGCAGACCAAACTCATCGAGCGTCTTTTCAATGATGCCCGCCGCCCGGTTGATTTCTCGAGCCGTCACGCGCTGGGTCTCACCCTTCTCCAGGATTTCCATGGCGGGAAGATCAGATGGCCTCAGCTTGGGTCGAAGATCTGGAGTCCCTGGTGGTTCTGCGACTTTAAATCGCTTGCGATACTGTTGAGGCAATGTTTCGGCGGAATCAGTTGGCGCTTCCTCGGGCGGTACAGTCGCGGCAGCCTCCTGAAGCTCCATGTTTTTACGGCGCATGAGCCAATATATGCCGATGGCGGCCAGCACAAGCAAAACGACCAGGCGACCGTATCGACCGAAGACGCCTCCAAGCGTCCTGGCGATGGACCACCCCACGATCCCTCCGCCCTCACCAATTTCGGCCTCCGGCAATCCATCCGCCAAAATGCCGCTTAGCAGTCCTAAGACGGCGAAGAGCAGCAGTTCGAGCGCGAGGATGCGACTCCATTGGAATTCCCAGCGCCTCGCTCCCAATACGGCAATCCCAGCCGCTAATCCGGTAAGTGGAATCACTACCGCCCCCCACCCCAACCAGCTCTCCAGCAGGCTAATCCACGGATCTACCAGTCCGCCGCTTGTGAGCCGCACCAGCCCGAGCAGAGTGATCGCTCCCGTTGCGATCAGGAGCATACCGAAAAGGTCACGGGACTTACTACGCGCAATTCGCATTGGATTTGCGGCCGAAGTTTGGCCTTGCAGGCAGAAAAACGCAAGCCGGGCGTTCAAGGACGCCCGGTCATTCGCAGCAGGAAGCCTGAGCAATCGCTATAGGATGCAGTAACTATGAAGTGGATTCGATTTGCGCGGACATCGTGGCTTCTCGTTCCATCTCGGCCATTGCCTTTGCTACGGACTCGATGGCGACCTTTTGCTTTCGATATAGGTCGGCTTCCGACATTGCCAATCTCATGGCTACATCACGCACCTTGCGTCCTTGAAGGAATTTCATCTCAAGGATGTTGTAGAGCATCCACTCTGCCGTAAACCGGCGCTCGCCTTCCGGCCGTACCTGATCAATGGCTCTTAGAAGAATACTTCTGAGGGCATTGACCGCATTACCATTGTGGTCCTCCATCGCAGCGCGCACTATACGCAAACCCAGAAGTGGACTCTCGGTCAGCCTCGGTCCACCCCAATAGTGGCCTAGTGCCTCCTTGACCAAGCCCGACAGTCCTGCATCTCCGCTTACTTCTTCGAGTGGCAAGGCGAGCGACTGAAGGTCTCCATAGCGTGCGATGGAGCGCATTCGCTGGATTTCTTCCACCAGCGGCACCAGCCGGTCCACTGCAGTGAAGACGTCGCGCTGTAGGGCTCGATCAGTAATCGCCACCGTAGCCCGCTCTCGCAACAAACCTAATCCTTCAATCGCCTCTGGCTCCAGGTCACTCGGGTGCACTGCAGTTCGTAATCCGAGAATCCCCGCCACCTCCCCTGAATCAGGTGCATGCAGAGGTGTAAGCCAGTATCCATCCCAGCGGAAGACAGATCCGAGATCTGTAATCTCGACTTGATCCTCGGCCATCAGAATTGGGGGGAATTCGCCCGCACCTTCCAGCGGGTCCTCCGGTCCCACCGCCACTTCTAGTTCCACGTTTCCATCGCCGACTACGGCAACGAATCCCGATGGGGCGGAGGTTAGATCGCATGCTGCATTGAGGATGGACTCCAAATACTGCCGAAGATCTCCTGTAGTCAACAGTCGCTCCTCAAGGAGATGAAGACGCTCAACATCGTGACGATCCTGGCCATAAAACAACCAACGCTCGATGGTTGGTCGTATCAAAGTAATCAGGAATTGCAGAGCCAGGATCGTGGTGACCATAGCGATTGGGACCGCGCGGCTGTTTTCAAGGCCCAATACTCCCCCAACCCGATTGACCAGCACCGTGATCGACAGCGTTGTGGATGCGACGACCGGCCCGCGCAAGATCCACTGGAACAGTCGGGACTTGACGACACGATCTGGAAAGCTCACACCGAAATAGGCTACGGAGTACGACATCAAGACCATCTGTACCGCAACCAAAAGGTTGACACCAATCAGCAATAGCCAGGTCAGGGCCGGTACTTGCGGGACAAGCCCACCTGTAGCAGTTAGGAAGGGGAAAGTCCCCAATAGAGGAGCAAGCGATCCAAACATCAGGTAGCGCATACGCCGCCTGCTCACAGTCGTTAAGCAGCGCTTGTAGGCGCGCCACAGGTTTACGCCAGTGAAGGATAGGCTCGCCAGGTAGAACACAGAAAATACAGCGAAGAGTGGGCCAGCCGCTAGATACCCAATCGGTCCGATATGAGCCAGGTCGCCGACAGTATTTTGCGTTAGTGCTGCCAACATGAAGGCCGCGATACTCACCAGATACCCAACCCGGATGACCCAATTCCGTCTTCCGCGAGATGGCCTGCCTGTTGCGGCAAGCAGCGCGTCCGACAGGTGCATGTACGCGGCAGGAACGAAGCTGATTCCAAGCCACTGAACGCGCAACCAGAGCGCTTTTTCCGCCTCGAGCACGGCGGTCCCCGCCAGAACATCCGCTGCGTACACGATCGCAAGACATCCAAGCAGGAGCGCCAGAATTCTGGCCGTTCGCTCGCGTAGATTGAAAGTTAGAGCATAGAAAAGTAGCGAAAACGCCGTAATGGCGTTGCCGGCATTGAGGATTTGCACGATAACGGGCAAGCCCGCATCAATCGCTTGGAAGATGGTCCTACCTCAGGTTTAGCGTGAAAAACAAAGCAATCTCTTCGTCTGGATAATACTTGTCATGATACCCAGAAAGCACAAACCCAAGTTTTCGAGCCAGGCTTAGTGAAGGAAAATTCTTGCTTTGCATCTCCAAAGTCAAGCGATAGAGACCTTGGTCGCGGCACCAACGCCTGGCGGTTGCCAATAGTTTTGTAGCAACACCCTGGCGCCGATGGGGTGCATCCGTGACTAGATCGGTCACCCAGCCGGTCTCAGGCGCAGTTCCTGATTCAATGATCAAGTAACCGAGATAACTCTGATCGGCGGCTGCAATGAAGATCTCCGAGGAATTGGTCCACTCGTCAGCCAGCCGGTGCGGATCACGCGGATAGCTGACTCGCATGATGCGTGGTAATCGGACTTCACGAAAGGTGATCGAAGACTCGGACTGGGAAGAGCTTAAGGCCATTTGCCATACGTGATCTGTATGATAGCTGTGATCCATAACCATAAGGGCCGGGATGTCCGTTGAAACTGCGTGTCGTATTTCCATGCCTTCTATCCAGATTCCGGGAGCACGATAATCTCCATCGTACAGGGAAGCGGTGCGTTGCCAGCGGTATCTGTGACCACCAACTGTAGCAAGTACACCCCGTTCTCCACAAGGCTGGTATCCCATGTCCCGAGTAAATCGTCCATCATGGTTTCCGTTCCTGCAGTAATCACCTGCCAGACAGAGCTGGGTTCACTGAGCCTGATCTCGATCTTGTAGAAGGCGAAGTTTGGAATATTAGCGCTGCCCCGCACTTCTACAAGGCCTCGAACCTCATCTCCGGAGGCGGGGAAAGATATGGTCGCATTCTCATTTGTGCAACCCGCTTCATCGAGGGTGGGCTGCGGCGCAGCCGTTGAGCCTCGAATCGCTTCCGGCTCAAGGAGTGAAATCGTGGGGATCGCGGTCGGCAGGGTGCTAGCGGGAAGTTGAGGGGCCAAGAAGGTCGAGACGACGAATGTAGCCCCAGCTGTGGCTAGGATTAGGGTCAACATACTTGCGGCGCGCAATCGCTTGCTGCTGGCTCGTTCCCGTTCCAATCCAAACTGCGACCTGCGAACTTCTCCCTGCCACTTGAGCGCGAGCCGTAGATATGCGAGGCCGACCAACAATAACAGCACATAAATCCATCCCTGGCGGGATGAAATGAGCAGGAGAACCTCTTCCATTTGAGTTAGAGCCTGGCAATTACACCCTTGATAAGCCGAACGAGCTTCGGTGCGATCAAGCTCCCCGCCTCGAGCACCTCTTCATGGGATGCGGCACTTTCGCCATCCAGACTGGTCTTGTTGCTAATACCTGAAAAGCCGAGTACTCGCATTCCTCCGTGATGTGCCGCGGTCACCTCAGGCGCAGTAGACATCCCGACCGCATCCGCCTCATTGGCCAAAAGGAATCTCAATTCTGCTGGTGTTTCAAAAGTTGGCCCTGCTATGTAAGAATAGACGCCCTCCTGGATGTCAATTTCCAACTCATTTGCGACGTTACGCGCGATGCGTTGAAGCTCCCGATCATAAGCCTGGCTCATATCCGGGAAACGAGGTCCGAGTTCATCCAGATTGAGTCCACGCAGTGGGGAGTGTCCCGCCATACCTGGAATACTAATATGGTCGGTGATCAGCATCACGTCGCCGGCCTCGAAGTTTTGATTCACTCCACCTGCGGCATTCGTCACGATTAGTATGTCGGCGCCAAGCCGACGGAGTACGCGAACCGGAACTGCCAGGCGGGACATCGAGTGTCCTTCATAGAAGTGCGCCCGGCCTTGAACAATGCATACGGCTTGGTCTTCTAATTCGCCAAAGACGAGTTTTCCAGCATGCCCTTCAACGGTTGACCCCGGCCATCCTTCTAGCTCATCTGTGGGAATAACAGTGGGTGACTCTACGGCCTCGGCGACAGCACCCAAACCCGATCCGAGAACCAGTCCGATCTTGATCTCTTTAGCCGCCTTTACCTGGATGGCTGAGACAATCGAGTCGATCTCTTGTATGGTGACGAAGTCAGGATGATTGGCGCTCACCGGGAGGAGACTCGAATAGCGTTCGGACTGCTTAGGCCGAGCATGTGTTGGATATCACGCTTGCTCTTGCCGTCATCAAGTAAGTGTCGAATTAGCGAGTGGCGTAACGTGTGCGGAGAAATCTTCGCTCCAAACCCCTCGGCGGCCGCCCATCGCTTTACTACCAACCAGAGCCCTTGACGACTCAGACGTTTGCCCCGCAGATTGAGGAACAATGCCTGCTCCTTATCATCTTTGACCAGGTATGGGCGCCCGGCTCTGAGATAATCTTGCATCGGATCCAAGGCAATTCCCAAGCCTAAGGAAAGTGGATCCGTATCTCTTCGGACGAACATTGCGCGGTCCAAATCCACATCCTCTAAGTTAGATCCAACCGCCTCTGACGCGCGTAGTCCACCGACATATAACAATCCGAGAATTGCAGCATCTCTGAGGCCGCGCGGGGTTCCCGTTCTAGCTGGCGCTTCAATCAGACGATGAATCTCGTCTCGGGAAAGCGTCTGCGGAAGCGTGCGGGGCGCGGGTGGCGGATGAAGAACTTCATAGGTGCTCGAAGATATCACCCCCTCCTGCTGTTCGAGGTAGATCAGAAACGCTCTGGAGGCAGCCATCTTGCGGGAAACAGTGGACGGACGATAGCCTTGTCCTTCAAGCCAACGTGCGTAGTTAGCCACCATCGACGGCTTGAGGTCCTCTGGCTTGACCGGCGAGCCTGTATTTACGCTGAGCACCTGCTCAAACTGACCTACATCCGTTGAATAGGCCAACAACGTGTTCTCAGCACTGGCTCGCTCATGCTTCAAATAGGACAAGAATCGGGCAATCGCGGCTTTCACTTCTGGCTCTCTAGCAAAGTCCGCCTATTATACATCTCGGGTGATTACTTGTCATAAGTTACGGAGGTCATGAGCAGAATCGGCTACTCAAGGGCCCCGGTGTTAGAATCTCTCACCCCATCAACCACAAATTTCGAGATGCAGGATCGCTTCGCACGCGTTGCCAGTTGGTTTTGGCCAGCCTTGTTGGAAATGCCCTCCAATCGACAGGCATTGGGTGTCGGAGAGGTCATCCCATTTCTGTTCTTTGCGCCCCTCTCATTCCTGGGGATCACATGGCTCGTCAGCCTCACCTCCCTAACGACGATTCGCTCAAACCTGCCCCTCCTACTGTTCATTGGCGCGTTTGCCGTCCTGCTAGGGCAGCTCAAATACTTCATCCTGACTCGCATCCAGTCGACCCGGTTCGGGAGATCTGAAGGATCGCTAGCAGGCGTTATCGTAGTTTCAGGATTCTTTCTGATCGGCCCAGTCGTGTTCTGGATACCGGTCTTGATCACGGGCGTATCGCTACTATTGCATCGGGACCGCGCGGTCGGAGCTGCCACGCGATGGAGATTGTTGCGACAGGGAGCCATGGATCTCTCGGGCGCGACCATCGCACCACTTATCGCGCTCGAGTTTTATTCCACTTGGGGCGGCATGATCCCTATCTCGGGCCTCGGAGCCCATGCCTTTTTGCTCGCGCTAGCAGCGCTTGCTGTTGATTTTATCGGGCAGCTTCTACTGGGCAGCGCCTATCTTGGCTATCACGCTTGGATCCAGGGTGGCGCCACCATACTGAGGTCGTTGTACTCGTTTGTCCTTCTCACTCTAGCGGTTCCATACTTGGCAAGTCCATTTGGAGTGCTGGCTGCAGGCATCTATGTTGAAAGCGGCCTGCCGGCTTTTTTGTTCTTCTGTACCGGCTTGCTGCTGGTGGCAGTGCTCGCTCGCCGTTGGAGCGTTGCCACCGAGACCAGTCGTCAGCAATCCGATGCTCTGGTGGAACTTGAAGGCTTAGGGCACGACATCATCACCTCTATGCCCGACGAAGATCGCCTTCCCAGGTTGTTGGCTGAGCACCTACCGAATATGTTCCCCTCCGGAAATCTGATTCTCTGGCGCCTACCGGATCAAGTCTTATTCAGACAGCCACAAGATTGGAGAGTGGACCTGGATCGAATCTGGCCATGGCTAGCGGGACAATCGGACAGCTCCTATTTTCTTCCTGGCGAACAGCTCCCATGGGACGAGGATCACCAACACGAAAATCCGATATTAATAACTCCGGTTCTAGAGCATTCACAACCCATTGGCGCAATCTACCTGTCTTTGCATCAATTGCTTCCATGGGACCGCGCATCGGTTGAGCGCCTCGTGCCTGCCACCCAATCTCTGGCAGCTCTGATCGCGTCGGCCTTCAGCCAATCTCAGGCCTATGCAAATGACATACGCCTCGACCGCGTGTCGCAGGAACTTCAACTTGCGGGGGAGATCCAATCGAGCTTGATACCCTTCGAAATCCCGAGTGTTCCAGGGTGGCGAATTTCAGTGACCTTGAATCCTGCTCAGGAAACCTCCGGAGACTTCTTCGACTTAATTCCACTGCCGGATGGAAAGCTCGGTGTGGTAATTGCAGACGTAGTTGATAAAGGGGTTGGCGCTGCGCTGTACATGGCCCTTAGCCGAACCCTACTGAGAACTTACGCCATCGAAGCCGATTCGGATCCAGAACTGGTTTTCTTCGCCACCAACGCACGAATGCTGGCCGATACCACTTCCAATCTATTTGTGACGGCGTTCTATGGGGTTCTGGATCCCGAATCTGGTCAGTTAACATATAGCAACGCCGGACATAACCCACCCTATGTGGTCCGGCCGGGGGAGCAGGTCATCATCCAGGAGCTCATCCGAACCGGCATTCCCATTGGAATTCAGGAAGGCTCGACATGGAACAAAGCCTTTGTGCAGCTCCAGCCCGGTGATCGGCTGCTGCTCTACACGGATGGAATACCGGACGCCCACAACGGCCTCGGTGATTACCTAACGACGGGACCGATGCTAGAAATCGCAAAAGAAAACCTCGACCTATCGGCCGAGGATCTTCAGCTAAAAATTCTTCAAGGAATATCCGACTTCGTCGGGGATACGCCCCAAAGTGACGACATCACCTTGATGATATTGGCTCGAGATAGATTGAGCTAGCGGTACTTCCTCATGGTTAGACGGTTCTCATCACCGGGCAGGTGCTCAAATTCGACCTCGTCCATGGTGCCCTTCATTATCCGTAAGCCAGCACCTCTGGGACCCAGCTCTTGCAGCGGTATGTCGAAATCCTTATCGGGGACATCGCTCGCATCAAATGGCGTCCCCCAATCTCGTAGGATGACCGTGACTCCTTCATCGTCCACTTCAATCGAGCATTCGAGTTTCCCATCCGAATTATCACCGTACCCGTGCTCGATGATGTTCGTAGCGGCCTCGTTCGTTGCAAGCTCGAGGTCGTAAACATCCGCGTCGGCGAATCCGGCCTCTCTAGAAACGCTTGTGACAAATTCGCAGATGGCGGCAAGGTTCCCAAATCTGGCCGCGAAGATCTTTTTGGGCATAACCGGGGACTAAAAGCTACCGACCGCTGAATCAACATTCTCGTACATTTTCATAAAATGCATCAGGCCCGCCAAGTCAAGCGTCTTCTGGATGTTCTCGTTTGCGCTTGCTATGACAAGATCGCCTCGATTCCGTCTCCGGCAACGTTTCTGCGTCTCTAGCAAAACCCAGACTCCACTGCTGGAGAGGAATTCGATCTCACTCATGTCTAGCACCAGGTTGTACCGACTCTGATCCAGGAGGCCATCGAAGGCTTCCTTTAGCTCCGGCGAGGTATGGCTATCAATCCTGCCTGCGGCTTTTACAACGTCCACTTTATCGAGCTGAGTAGTTTCGACCATTTGTCCTCTCCATTCCTTACTATTTCATCAGTCTATCATGCGCGCGATCAGTTGATGATCAGGGCATCGATCATTAGGGCCACCATGATACCGGCCAGGTACATGCTGGAGTAACGGTACATGCGCCAGGCGACGCGATTCTGGCCACGCTGCCTAAGTTTACGTGCATTGTGAATAAGGCCAATTCCAAGAACCAGCGCCACTCCGATGAACAGAAGCCCACCAAATCCAACCAGCGGCATCAGCAAAGTAAGCGCTACGACTTGAACGCTGTATAGCAATATCTGCCATCGGGTATGTTCGCTGCCCTGTATCACGGGCAGCATAGGGATGTCTGCCCGCTCGTAGTCGGTCCGTTTGAGTAGCGCCAACGCCCAGAAGTGCGGCGGAGTCCATAGGAAAATCAACGCAAAGAGAAACAAAGCCGGCATCGTGAGGGAGCCAGTTGCAGCAGCCCATCCAACCAGCGGAGGCATGGCACCTGCCCCACCCCCGATGACGATGTTTGAGGGAGTCTTTGGCTTGAGGAATATCGTGTAGAAGATTACATAATAAAGTAGGCCAATCACGGCCAGCAGCGCACTGAGCAGGTTCACGCCGACAGCAAGCAGCGCTACGCCCGCAACCGAGAGAACCAAGCCAACTATCAAGCCCTCTTTTGGGGAGATCCGGTCATCAGCCAGCGGTCGACTGCGAGTGCGAACCATCTTTCGATCGATGCTGCGGTCCACATATTGATTCAGCGCTCCGGCACCACCTGCTGTGAGCGCCCCCCCCAGCAGCGTCAGAACCACGATATCTGCAGGAGGCATTCCAGATGCTCCGAGAATCATTCCACAAAGCGTTGTGAGCAACAATAAGGCAACAATGGCAGGCTTGGTAAGCAGCACATAATCGCCTATACGCCTTGTCAGTATCGCTTCGTTTTCCACCAACACAGTCGAATTTTCAGACAAGATCCTTCTCACCCTTGCGTTGAAAAGACCATCCCGCCTCAAGCGTGGATCGCTCCACCGATCCTCCGCGAAGCATGCTGAAGAACATGTTGTACAGGAACAGCATGGCCGTGGTTGCGAGCAGCAAGGCGCCCGCTGTTACCCCTAATTGGACGAGCTCGATGTCCTGACCGGCCGGATAGTCGAACACCCGTCTGCGTACTCCAATTAGTCCCAGCACAAACATCGGCGAATAGGTCAGAAACACGCCGCCGGTGTGGCCCAGAGCATGGAGGATTCCCAATACCTCATCGTATTCCCTGCCGGTCAGTTTGGGGAACCAATAGTAAATACCTGCGAATAGTCCCGATATCGCTCCACCAAGCAAGGCGAAGTGAACATGACCTGGCACAAAGGAACTATCTGTAAGCTGCAAATTGATCGGGACCGAAGCCAGGATCAGCCCGCTCAATCCACCGATTAGAAAAAGCGAAATGAACCCAAGCGCAAAGATCATGGGCGTCTCAAAACGCGCCATCCCCATCCAAATGGTCGCGATCCATACAAACACGATGAATCCCAGAGGAATGGCAGCCGCCATGGAGACCAACATAAACGGGATACGCAACCCGGGGATCAGGCCGCTTGCGAACATGTGCTGCCCCCAAGAGATCATCCCAAGTGCGGCCACCGCGATTATGGCAAGCGCCGATGAACGATGGGCAACGATAGGCCTGCCGGAATAGCTGGGCACCACCTCACATATGACGCCGATCATCGGTAGCATCAGGATCAAGGTTAGGGGATGGGCAAAAAACCAGAAGAAATTCTGCCACAGGATCACGCCCAGCGAGCTATCCATCAAGCCAAGCTGTGGCCCGATATATCGCTGTGCCAGTAGGAGCACCAGCGCCAAAAGGACGACCGGTGAGCTGACCAGCGCCATGAAGGAGCTTGTTAGCGTAGACCACGCGAACAGCGGAGTCTCCCAGATATCTTTCGGTTGGTGCCTGCGAACCGTGGTTAAGAATGTCAAGGCACTGAAGGCAAGTGAGCTAACCATCAAGATCAGGCTGACAGTCCAAAGGGATTGTCCGACACCCGTGGACCGAACGGATAGCGGAGTGTATGCCGTCCAGCCGGACGATGAACCTCCGGTGAAGAAGCTCGCAACCATGAGCGCTCCAGCTAGCGGTACGAGCCAAAACGAAATTGCGCTGAGTTTGGGGTATGCAGACCTGGCGGCGCCTACGGTCTCCGGCAATATCGCGTGGGTGAGGCCCAAGACGGCCGGCAGCAGTGCGAGAAATATCATGATCGAGCCGTGATTTGTAAAGAGGCGATTGTAGGCTTCGCCGCTCAGGAAATTGAATCCCGGCAGAAACTGCTCTGCCCGAATAATCAGAGCCATCAACCCGCCGATAAAGAAGAAAACAAAGCTCGTCACAAGAAATTGGACGCCGATCACTTCGTGGTCCGTGCTGACTTTCAGATACCGTCGCCGGATCGTCAACTGCACCTCCATTGAACTCACTGAGAACCCAACCAGGCTTCAAAGGTCGCAGAATCTCGAACGAGAACCTCGGCCTGCATGGACTCGTGGCCCTCTCCGCAAAGCTCGGCACACACCGCCCGATAGACGCCTTCTTTCCGCGGTGTCACGATGATTGAAGTGACCATGTCCGGCACGGCATCCACCTTTTCACCGAAGGCAGGCACCCAAAAGGAGTGAATGACATCGGTCGAGGTAAACACGAGCTCAACCGGCTCTCCCACGGGAAGCACCAACATGTCAGAAGAGACAGCAGCATCGATGTAGAAGAACTCCCATTCGAATTCCCTACCGGTTACTGCAACTTCCATGGGACCGCTGGTGGGCGCTTCTACTTCCGACAGCGCATTGATGGAATAGATCGCAATCACCGCTACGAGTACCGCCGGCAGCGCAATCCACAACATCTCAAGGCTACCGCTGACCTGTCCGCGACTCTTGCCCAAGAGCTGTCCTCGGACTGCCGCGAATACCAAGAGACCTTCCATGCCAAGAAACACTGCTGCCGCAATGCCAAAGAATGTCTTCAAAGCCTGGGAAATTGTTTGAGCTTCATCTGCGGCAATTCTCGGTAGGGGTTCCACGACCACGCCCACCGCAACACCAGTGGCGATAAGGCCGAGCCCTATGAGGGTAATGAGAAGAATGGTTCGCTCGCGCATTTAGCGAGCCTCGCGCAAATGTGTCGCCATGTATAGGATTGAAACGTGGCTCAGATTGCTTGGCTTATTCGAATGTGGCTCGATTGGGATCCCCAAACCGATGTATCTTATCACCACCTGCAAAATGCATGAAGCGGAATTGGCGCCGAATTGCCTTACTCGGATTCATTCCGCAGCGTACGCAAACGCCGGAAAAATAAGGACCGTTTCTCACGATCAACCCCGCAACGCTGACCCAAAAGACGAGCCGGCGGCAAGAAGCTTAGCGCTCAGAACTGTCCGAGCGGAAGTGCCTTCGCCTCTTCGATTTTGTCAACTCCAATGGCGAGCTCAGTGAAGCCAGACGCAGTATCAATCACGAAGATTGTCTCGATATTGATGTCTGCCTCCCCCAGCATCTCGGCGAAATCGCCCAACTGGCCGGGTCGATCAGGCATCGTTACAGTTAAGATCTCCTGTTCCTCAAATGGGAGGCCTAACTCCTCAAGCTTGGTCCGGGATGCATTTTCGTCGCTCGTAAGCATCTTGAGAATACCTTTTCCCTCGCAGACCATTCCCGAGAGCGCCCGGATATTGACCTCCGCCTCTCCCAGGGCTTTCGATAATACCGCCAGCTGTCCCGGCCGATTTTCGAGCGTTATGGTGAATTCAGTTGCGATCTTGCTCCTCCTCCCTGCGGTCGGATCGGTGATCCGCCTCGATAGCTTGTGTTTACCTTCGTGACCAATCCGCCTCGATGCATTCGAGTATCCAAGAGTGACCGCGGCATACTGGTTCGCTTAGTATGGCCAGACTCAAAGAGGCCGACGAGCGAGGATCGGCTGGGTTTTGAATCGAAGTTCGCCTGATGGATGTAATCGATATTCAGTGTACGCCTGGTAAGGACGAAAAGGGCTTTAGTACGGTATTGCACCGCGTCGGGGTAGTTTACACTATCCCCCTAACCTGATTAGGCAGCTTGATCGGATGGCATTAGCCCATAAGCTGGACCGCCTGAGAGAACTCCGATGTTTCGATCGTCCAGTCTGAGAGGGTGCATTAGCGGATGAAGAGCCGATTGGCAATGGGGCTTATGGTTGGCGGAGTTGTTGGCTTTGCTTCAATTGCCGCTCTGTACCTGCTTCCAGGCGTGGGAACCAGAGAAGGTCCGGAGGAGGTCTCCGAAGCCTTCTATATAGCTACTTACACCCACAGCTTCAGCTCTGCTTGGGATCGCGTTTCATCTGAGGATCAATCGGTCCGAACCCGGGAGCAATACCTTGCTGAGAACCCGCTCCCCAACAAATTGCAGACCGAGTTGCTGAATCAACTCGCCAGCTGGGGTGAGTTCGAAACGGTGGCAATTACATCGACAAGCCCTTCTCGCGCATTTGTGTCAGCGCATATCCGATTTCCACATAGCGGACAGATCGAAATCCAGGAGCTACTGGCGAAGGCTGGGGAGCCAGATGCTGATCGTTCGATACTGCTGGCCAAGCTGAACGCACTGAATGATTCAGCCGAGCTGCATTTCGTGGATGGGGATATAGGCTTCGATCTTGTATCGGAGGGTAATCGTTGGCGCATTGCCCAGCATTGGGGTCAGTCGATTACTGTGCACTTGAACGCTGCGGTAAGCCCAGATCTCTCATGGGACTTTTACCCGATCTCGAGAGAGATCTCGGCCCTTCCCGGGGAGCTGGCAAGCGCGAGTTACATGGCTCGCAATAACTCAGAGCAGACCATTACCGCGAAGGCAATTCATGAAGTTGGTCCTCCAGAATCGGCCTCCTACTTCCAGACCATCGAATGTTTCTGTTTTAGAGAGCAAACGCTTGATCCGGGGGAAGAGCGCGAAATGGTGTTCCTGTTTCGTATTGATTTATTAGCCCCGCATGGGCTTACGGATCTCGATAACCTATACACCTTTTACTCGCTCGATACCTTCCCATCTGAAAGCTGAGCTTTGGCGTAATGGCCGACCGAATTATCGCAGGTCTGGGCGCTATCGCGGCGATCCTATTCTTTAGTGCCTGTGCTCGGATCCCTGCGGAAGGCACTGTACAGGTTCAATTTTCGGATCATCGTGACGCGATCGGCGACTTCTCTCGGCTGGAGGCAAAGATTAAAGGCGTATCTCTGCACTCAACGCAGGCGAGAGACTGGGTTGATCTCAAGGTACAAGATCCCGTGATCGACCTGACTCAACTCGAGGGAGACAATTTCAAGCAGGTTCTTGAGCAGCGCGTGCCGGCGGATCGGTATGATGCAATACGAGTTGACCTCACCGATGTGCGTGGATCGCTTGTTTCTGGCGAAGAAGTCGCACTGGATGATTTTTCATCGGCCGCGCGACTCGAGTTCGAATTGGAGGTTGGCAAGACCGCTACATTGATGGTGGATTTAAAGGTCCAGAGCGAGCACGATCATAGCGGTGGCGGGTATGTGCTGATTCTACGCGAGACGAGAGAAGTCGATCACAACTCGACGGAGTAGCAGAGCCCCAGGGTTCCAGGGCCCACATGCGCGCCCACAACCGGACTAAGATCAGAGAAGACCGTCTCCATCGGATCGAGCCGGTTCGATGCTTCTTCTAGCAGCTTTCGCGCCTGCTCTTCGGCTGCCGCGTGCATCACGGCCAAACGTAGTTTCGAGCGACCGTCGATTCGCTCCTCGAGGATGTCCAAGAGTCGTGCTTGCGCTTTGGAGCGAGTGCGCACCCGTTCCACAGCTTCAATAACCCCATCCTGGAGCTCGAGGATCGGCTTCATGCTGAGCGCGGTTCCCAGCAACCTGGAAGCTCCTCCGATCCGTCCTCCCCGATGCAGGTACTCGAGCGTGTCCACGCTGAGAACGACACCGGTATTGTATTTCGCCTCCCTTGCAACCTCCGTCACTTCTTCGAAGGTACCTCCAGCACGCGCGGCGCGAGCCGCAGCCAAGAGTTGAAATCCCATTGCCATGGCGGCCGATTCCGAGTCGACAATTGCAATCGTGGCCTCGGGGAACATGGCTTTCGCCTGCTCTGCGGATTGGATCGTGCCGGAAAGCTTATCGGAAATCAACACAGCTAAGATTGGCCGACCCTCTTCGACCAGAGGCTCGAAGGTTTCTTTGAAGGCGCCGATGGTTGCTTGAGAGGTGGTCGGCATGGTTTTTGATTCCTTCAACCGTTCGTAAAATGTAGTCGGTTGAATGTCCACACCGTCTAGCATGGTCTCCTCATCCCATATCAGGACCTGAGGGATCACCTTGATATCGAATTGCTGAACCTGGTTAGGCGGAATATATGCAGTGCTATCCGTCACGAATGCTGGCTTCGCCATTGAATCTCTCCTCGGCCGCTAAACTATTAACCCCCGATGCCTTGCGCTAGCCTCGCGCCTTAAACCATTTCTGGATCCGGGCAGCGGTCCAGCAGTTAACGACCTGCTTTGATGTCACCCAGGCACGGCGAGCGACTCCCACACCAAATGCACGGAAGGCCAGGTGCCTGGGCCGATGGGCATCGGTGTTGATAGCCAGTGGGATACCCATTTCAGCCGCCCGTCGAGCATAGATGTCGTTGAGGTCCAACCGCTCCGGATTCGAGTTGATTTCCAGAATGACGCCATGCTCAAGGGTGGCCTCGAGGATTTGGTCCATATCCAGGTCGGCCGGCTCGCGCTTTCCGATCAAGCGCCCCGATGGATGGGCAATGATATCGATATGCGGATTCTTGATGGCATTCATCATTCTTTTGGTGATCTGCTCTCGCGGCTGGCGCAGAGACGTATGGAGCGAGGCGATGACCAGATCGAACTCAGCTAACACTTCATCTGGATAATCGAGGCTTCCGTCCGCCAGGATCTCCATTTCGGTTCCATGGAGCAATACGAAGTCGTTCATCAATCCTTTGCGCGCCTTTGCAATTGCTTTGCGCTGCTCCGCAACACGCTTCACTGTGAGGCCGTTCGCCACACCCAGGCTCTTAGAATGATCGGTAATGGCCAGGTATTTGTGACCTTCGTCGATAGCCGCTGCCACCATCTCGTCGATGGTGTTCTTGCCATCGCTCCAATTCGTGTGCGAATGCAGTTCACCCTTGAGGTCTTTGACCTCTAGCAGCTTCGGGAGTTCACTCCTCTGGGCGGCCTGGATCTCGCCGCGATCCTCGCGCATTTCAGGTGCAATCCACGGGAGCCCCAGCTTCTTGTAGACCTCTTTTTCACTGGCGATGGTTATTTCCCCACCATCCTCCAGCTTGAATGCCTGATCAGAGAGCGAAATGCCTTGAGACAGAGCGAGTTCACGCAGTCGGACGTTATGATCTTTCGACCCTGTGGCGTACTGCAAGGCAGTTCCAAAGCGCTCCGAGGGGTGTGTCCAGACCTGAACTCTCACACCATCGATCAGCTCGACACTGGTCTTCACTTCGCCCTTGCTGCGCACGCGACCCACGATTGGCAGCTCTACGAATGCTTGCATCACCTGCTCGGGGTGATCGGTTGACACCAGTAAATCGAGGTCGCCTACCGTCTCCCTCATCCGGCGCAGGCTGCCTGCGGTTTCTGCGGCCTTGACCTTTGGATGCTTACGCAATTGGCTGAGAAGCTGATCGGCAATCGGCAAGGCCACTCCAATCGACATCCGATCGGTTTGGCGGCGCTTCAGGGCTTCAATGCTCTCCAAGATTCGAGCTTCAGACTTCACCCCCATTCCCGATAGCGTTTGTAGCTCCCCGCTTTTTGCAGCCGCCTCAAGTTCCTCCACCGATGTGATATCCAGCTCTTTCCAGAAACGAGCCGCCTTCTTGGGGCCGACATCCCCCACTTTAAGCACATCCAGGAGCCCTATGGGGATCTCAGATTTCAATTTTTCGTAATACTCCAACTTACCGCTGCTCAGGAGTTCGTCCGTTTTCTCGGCAATCGCCTTACCCACCCCTGGAATCTCTTGCAGTTTTCCTTCTTCCCAGATGGCGTTGATATCGCGTCCCCGATTCCGAATGGCCTCCGCCCCCCTTCGATAGGCGATTACTTTAAAGACCTTTTCTCCTTTGATCTCCAGAAGGTCGGCGATATCCTCGAAAACTTGCGCCACCTCGGTGTTGTTCATTAGCACACCCCTCTCCGTGGGCTCATTCTAAGCGATGGGAAGAGTGATATGCTTCGGGCCCTCAAAGCGTGGCTGATCTACTCGGAGCGATACATGCGTGAAATTGTGGGAAATCTGCATATGCACACCACAACCTCCGACGGTCACGGCACGCACGACGAAGTCGCGGACGCCGCGATCCAGGCCGGGCTGGACTTCATCATAGTTACCGATCACAACACAATGCCTCTCGAGTTCGAAGGCTATTACTATCGTGGCTTCCAGCGCATTTTGCGGCTCATCGGTGAGGAGGTCCACGATATCAAGCGTATCCCCGAACGCTCGCATCTCCTGATCTACGGGGGGAATGAAGATCTCTCCAGGTTTTCCAATAACCCACAGACCTTAATCCGCGAGGCCCGAAAGCACGGAGCCCTCTCCTTTCTTGCACATCCCCAAGATTGTGAGGTCCCGCTATTCAATCAGCCGCATCTCTCTTGGGACGATTGGGACGTTGATGGCTATACGGGAATTGAGATTTGGAATTACATGACCTCGTTCAAATTCCTGATACGTTCCCGAGCTCATGCCGTCTTCTACGGGCTGTTCCCGTCACGTATTCGTCGGGGCCCCGAACGAGAGTTGATGGAGCGCTGGGATCGCATGCTCGCTGATGGGAAGCGAGTCGTTGCTATTGGAAGTGCAGACGCCCATGCACTCCCCTTTCAACTTGGCCCCATTCGCCGAGCCATATTCCCGTATGCGTGGCTGTTCAAGGCGGTAAATACCCATGTTCTGCTGGATGAGCCGCTTTCAGGCGAAGCATCGGAGGATGGGCGGCGCCTTATTGAAGCTATCGGTCGCGGGAACTGCTTCGTAGGGTATGATCAGCCGGCTAACACGCGCGGTTTCATGTTCATTGCTCACTCCGAATATGGTAAAGCCATCATGGGTGACAGGCTGCGCTATCGCCTGGGGGCGACGTTGCAGGTCAGTACTCCAGAGCCGGCACAAATTCGGATCATTCGGGCAGGTCAAGTGTTGCGTGAGTGGCCCGCCGCCCAACACGGCGTTCATTCAATTGGAGAACCAGGCGCCTATCGAGTTGAAGCTTGTCGGAGTGGCACTCCTTGGATCTACAGTAATCCGATCTATGTTGAGCGGGGATGATGGATTCGATCGCTCCTCCCCCAGTTTGCAGGCGCTCATCCCAATGTCTATGCGCAACGCAAAGGGAAAGTACCAAATATTGGAATGGTGTGAGTAGATGCCTGAATTCAAACTGAACGCTCCTTATCGACCCATGGGAGATCAACCACAGGCCATTAATGAGTTGAACATGGGCCTAGCAGACGGTTATGAGCACCAGGTTCTGCTCGGGGCAACTGGCACGGGTAAGACTTTCACGGTGGCCAGCGTTATTGCCGAACAGCAGTGCCCTACTCTGGTAATAGCTCATAACAAGACCCTGGGCGCCCAGCTTTACGCCGAGTTCAAGGATTTCTTTCCTGAGAACGCGGTCGAGTATTTTGTGTCCTACTACGACTACTACCAGCCAGAAGCCTACGTTCCGAGACACGACCTTTACATTGAGAAGGAAACTGACATCAACGAGGAAATCGAACGGTTGAGACTGTCAGCGACCGCCTCGGTCATCGCGCGGCGCGACGTGATCGTGGTGGCATCCGTCTCGTGCATCTACGGCATCGGAAACCCAGAGGCTTACGGTCGTATCGTGATTCACCTGGAGAAAGGCGGCGTTTATCGGCGAGAAGCATTGCTGAGGCAGCTCGTTGAAAGCCACTACTCTCGCAACGACCACGTGCTTAACCCGGGTACCTTTCGCGTGCGCGGTGACACACTCGAAGTCGTTCCTGCTTATGAAGAACAGGGGCTACGCATGGGCTTCTTCGACGACGAACTGGAACGTATTGCCCAGTTTGACATCCTTACGGGCGAGCTGGTGGCAGAGAGGGAGGCCATCGACATCTTTCCCGCCAAACACTTCATTACAGAAGAAGAAAAACTCCAGGCCGCGATTCGAGACATCGAACAGGAGCTATCCAACCATGTCCAGCAGTTCAAGAAGCAGGAAATGCACCTGGAAGCTCAGCGATTGGAGCAGCGCACGAAATATGATCTGGAGATGCTGCGTGAGGTCGGCTACTGTTCGGGTATCGAGAACTATTCGCGACACCTGGACCAGCGCCCCGCCGGGTCGCCGCCTTGGACCTTAATCGATTACTTTCCCCCGGATTTCTTGCTTGTTATCGATGAGAGCCACATGACCATCCCCCAGATTGGCGGCATGTATGCCGGTGATCGCTCACGGAAGGAAACCTTGGTGGAATATGGGTTCCGCCTGCCATCTGCTATAGACAATCGACCTCTGTCATTTGAGGAATTCAAAATGCGCACAGGGCAAATTCTGTATACGTCCGCCACTCCTGGACCCTACGAACTTGAAGCGGCTAATCAGGTTGTCGAACAGATAATCCGCCCCACTGGACTGGTGGATCCAACCATCGAAGTGAGACCTGTTGAGGGGCAAATTGACGATTTGGTAGGTGAGATCAAGCAGCGTACTGAAATCGGGCAGCGAACGTTGGTCACCACCCTAACCAAACGCATGGCGGAAGACCTCGCGGACTACCTGCTAGAGCTCGGGATCAAGGTGCACTATCTACACTCCGAGGTGGATACGCTGGATCGGGTCGGCATTCTTCGAGATCTCAGGCTTGGGGTTTTTGACGTTGTGGTGGGCATCAATTTGCTTCGAGAAGGTCTCGATCTTCCAGAGGTTTCACTGATCGCTATATTGGATGCAGACAAGGAAGGATTCTTGCGATCCTCAACCTCGCTCGTTCAGACCATTGGAAGAGCAGCCCGTCACGTGGAGGGTAGAGTGATCATGTACGCTGACGTGATGACCGATTCAATGAAGGCTGCGATCGATGAGACCAATCGTCGTCGAGAAATTCAAATCAAGTACAACGAGCAGCACGGCATCGAACCGGTCAGCATCATCAAAGCCGTTCGAGACCTCACAGATCAGGTTGCAGCGCAAGCGGTGGCCGAGCAGCAAGCGCAATATCGGGCAACCGCCCCATTGGATATGCCCCGGGATGAACTGGCCAGGTTGATACGGGAGTTAGAAAAGCAGATGCGAGGCGCGGCCGAATCATTAGAATTCGAGAAGGCGGCTGCGCTAAGAGATCAAATCTTCGAGCTCAGACAAACTCTGGCTGATCTGGACGACCTGCCGCCGTGGCAGCGCGTGCGCGTTATGGCCGGAGAAAGCGAGCCGGATTTGTAAGGGTTTCGTTAGGGAAAGGTCATATGGGGCCTGCTACGATGATTGTCAGAAGTTCACATTGGAGAAAATGGACAATCATGGCATCCATCGAAGAAGCGATCTCATCCGCCGTAGACGCAATTCAAAGGGGAGACCTGGGACAGGGACGCGCTACGCTGAGCTGGGTCGTTCGGGAAGAGCCAGACAATCGTCTGGCATGGGTGTGGCTCGCGGCCTGCGTGAATGAGGATGAAGCTCGCGACGAGTGCTACAGAAGAGCCTCCCGGGTCCCCGTGTAAACGATCGACCTTATGTTTCTAATTCATATCGCTGAGTGGAGGATCAGCTGTGAGTGAAATTGTTGCAGGATTAGTGATCGGAGCCATACTCGGATCTCTCCTGACCGCAGCCTATCTTGGAATTTGCCACGAGGAGCAAGAGCAAGCTAGCCCAGATTGGATCGACGAGGCGATTGCCCGCGCCTTTTCCGCTACTGAGGAATACTCACTCGAGGATCATCCCCCACAAATCTAAAATCAAAGCAGGATTGAAAGAAGGAAAAGGGCTGTCTGCGGTTCCCAGCATGGACAGCCCATTTCCTTTCTGTCTGGCGCGCCCGGCAGGATTTGAACCTGCGACCTGAGGATTAGAAGTCCACTGCTCTATCCAGTCTGAGCTACGGGCGCATATTTAGTTTTCCCTGGCAGCTCCAGTCGGCGATCTAATAGCCTAAGAGATTGGCTCTACATACATCGAGCTGCGGGAATAGTTCACCAACTCCTTAATCTTATACCTTTTAGCTGGACGTGAATCTAGTGGGCTGGGCGAATACCCTTGTAAACGCGAGACCCCGACAGCGTACGCAAGATCATACGCGCTGGGCGACCGATCTGCTGACCAAGTTCGTCGGGAGTCAGGGGAGCGTTTCCGTTAGCGAGGAAGACTCGGAATACACCGCTTACCAGGCTGGTTTGGGGTGTGAGGTAGTCATCTTGCCGGGCGCAGTGGGATACTAGGATGTGTTCGATACGACTTACTACGGTGACTTCTGCGGTATGAGGATCAACATGGTCAACCTCCAACTTGGGGTCAATATCAGGATATATCTCCTGATGCTCATAGCACAGGTGACTTCTAAGGTACACCTCGAGCTCCCGGTCCGAGCGATCCCACCAGTCGTAGTCAATATGAAAGGCTGTCTCCAGAGTTGGTCGAACCAGGGACGGCGGAACAGCTGTGCTCATGCCTCTTTCCACTCGCTCTCGTTCAGCTTCCAATAGAGATCGCCCACGTGCTCGTAATATGGCTGCGCGGTCAACTCCGCAAAGATTGGGCCCGGCGGCAAGCGCCGGATGACATTCACAGCTGAGTAGAGAGCCTTCGCATGCACGGTGGCCTGCGGATTGAGCTTGGCAAGTTCACGAAACACCTGCCCCGTCAGCTTCTCGGGTGGCGTTTTTCGCTGCTCTCCTCTTTCCCAAGCCTCATCCAGTGCTTGTTCGTCAATCTGCCCCACAATCATGCGCTCATCGTATGCGGTCCCCACTGGGTGTTTGAGCATTGTGAAACCAATGTTCCCGCCGTCATCGATCGCGACGGTTCGGATCCAGTCATTTCGCTGGCGCGGCTCTAATGCCCGGAGAACGACTTCACCCTCAGTGCGTGTGGGCGTGATTTTGATCAGACCACCTGCCGGTACTCCGTTGCTTTTATACCAATCGCCCAAGCCGTACACATATCGCTGCTCCCGGACCACCCAGCCCGGAAACCGTTCGCCCGTGCGCTCGTCAATCAGGATGAACCGGATCCTTGGCGCTTCGTAAGCGGTGGGAAAGAGTGGCTTCAGACGAGCCGACAGCGGGAGCGTACCGACCTTGAGATGTGGGAAGAGAATCGACAAGGTGATGTCCTCGGTGGATTCAGACTCACGAATCTCCACCTCACTTAACTCGTCGTCCAGGCTTCGCTCAAGATCCAGTAAGTCCTCGGTCAGCTGGCGCCGATCGTAAGCCTTGGGTCGATAGGCGAGCCTCTTAGGTACCTTCAGCACTTCATCGGGCTCCAGCCGTTTCAGATACCAAAGCACCTTGCCCGCAGGTCCGACCTCGTCGAAGCGCTCATCTTCCTGCAATGCAAAGTCGGCTGAGAATTCCCGGAGCAGAGGATCCATGCCTGGCGGCAATTCCATGTGTTCTACCAGGGACCGAGTCGGCAGCGGCCCTCCGTCGGCGACGTCAAGCACAGCCTCCGCTAGATTCAGGTGGCCCTCGTTGATATCTGCCAAGAGACCGCTGTGAAACCAGCGTCCAGCGATGCGCACAGTTTCGGAGCTTTCCTGCAAGCGCGTCTCGACCTTGTGTGCAATCGACTGTCCAAAGCCCATAAGGATATTTTCAGGCGAAGCCTCCGTATCAATCTCGCTCGCCTCAGCCGCAATCGTATTGAGAACATGTTGCTTAAAGTTAGCGGCGAACTCTTTGAGTTCGCCGCTGTCTTCGAAGCTGACCTGGATCACATCAAATGGAGGAAGGTCGGGGTTGTCTGACTCCCGAATACTCGCAATGCTGCCGGTCCGATTGTCAAACAGTTCGAATACTAGGCTCTCACCGACCTCATACTTGTCGCTCGGGAGATAAACCTTGATCTCCCCATTCGACTTACTCTCCTGCTCAACTTGCAGCAATTCCAGACGATACGCCACCAATGCCTGGGTCATCTCCTCCATCGTGAGCGGTACTTCGCGCTCAAGTAGCAGGTTATCGATGAATTCAAGGTCTTGATCCGTGACATCGAATTCAGCCCAGTAAAGTTCGGGAGCGGGCGCGGATGCGAGATGCATGCGGGGAGTTAGTGATTTGGGGTAAAGCCGGGCCATTATACTATAGGGCCCATGTCCACTTCAGCAGAGCAACCGCATGAACTTGTTTCCATAGAAACAGCCGATGGCCAGATCGAGGCCGAGATCATCAAAGGCCTACTGAATGCCAACGGTATCGAGGCTTGGTTATCTCAAGAGTCGGCCGGAACCGCACTTGGCCTTACAGTAGGACCGATGGGTGAAGTTGAGATCATGGTACGCGCAGATCAAGAAGATGAAGCCCGTGCGCTGTTGGAAAGCGGTACCGACGCGGACCCCGAGGGTCAAGGAAATTCTGTCTGAGTCCACTCGATTGGATCAACGGGAACTCCCCCCACCCAGATCTCCCAATGTAAGTGCGGACCTGTAACGCGACCTGTACCCCCCACGTATCCAATCGTTTGTCCCGGCTCTACTATGTCCCCAGGCTTTACCAAGCTTTCTGATTGGTGCAGGTAACCGGTGTATACGCCCCATCCGTGATCGATGTAGGTCACGTTTCCACGCACAGTCAGAAAGTCCGAGAAA
>JBHIBY010000025.1:0-35686 GCA_046759305.1 Anaerolineales bacterium | reverse complement strand
AACCTAATTCGGGAGGACGACAGATGCCCAGCCATTGGAGCCTCAGGCGTATGAACGTCGTGAGCCATTCTTCCCCGGTGGCCACGCAAGCGCCCCACGCGGCCGGAATAGCCTTTGCCATCAAAATGCGCAGGGACGATGCGGCTGTGCTCACCTCCATCGGGGAGGGATCCACGTCACAGGGCGAGTGGTACGAAGCTGTTAATTGGGCCGCGGTTCACAGGGTGCCGGTCGTGTTCATGGTGCAAAACAACTTGTATGCGATCTCGGTCCGCCAGGAAAAGCAGATGGCGGTCGACCAGGTGGCGGACAAGGCGGCTGGCCTTGGCTTACCCGGTGTGACGGTGGACGGTTTGGATGCATTAGCGGTCCATCAGGTGGTGTCTGAGGCCATCGATCACGCGCGATCGGGAGGCGGTCCGACGGTGGTCGAGGCGATGGTTCACCGAATGACCCCTCACTCCTCCGACGATGACGATCGAAGCTATCGGCCACGCGAGGAGCTTGAGGCGATCAAGGCACAGGATCCATTGGATCTGTATCGAGATAAGCTGCTTGCGGCGGGAATCCTGACCGAGGAGGCTGAGCAAGAAGTGCAGGGGCGGGCAAAGAACGAAGTGGATGAGGCGGTGGAGTTTGCCTCTGAGGCACCTTACCCGGATATCTCCGAAGCGAGCTATCCAGTGTTTGCAGAGGACCGCAATGATGGCTGAAATGACTCTAATTGAGGGCTTGCGACAAGGCATGGACGAAGAGCTCGAACGAGATGAGCGCGTATACATTTTGGGTGAAGACGTTGGGCCGCGAGGCGGAGTTTTCCGCGCCACTCAAGGGCTCTATGAGAAACATGGCGAAGACCGCGTGGTCGACTCGCCGCTGGCGGAATTGACCATCGTCGGGATTGGGATTGGGACCGCCCTGTACGGGATGCGCCCCATCTGCGAAATCCAATTCGCGGACTTTATCTTTCCCGCCTTCAACCAGATTGTGAGTGAAGCGGCACGAATGTGCTATCGATCGGGCGGCGAGTGGACTGTGCCCATGGTCATCCGCGCGCCCTACGGTGGTGGAATCGGGGGTGGTCTTTACCACTCTCAGTCCATCGAGGCCTTTTTCGCGCATGTTCCGGGATTGAAGGTTGTCGTTCCATCCACGCCATACGATGCGAAAGGTCTCTTAAAATCCTCAGTGCGCGATCCAAATCCAGTGTTATTCCTTGAACCAAAGAAAGGGTACCGACTTATCCGAGGAGAAGTGCCGGAGGATGAGGAAGTGCTCGTGCCGATCGGGCCAGCCCGCATGTCTCGAGAAGGATCGGATCTGTCCGTATTCGCCTACGGGATGATGCATCAATACTGTCTAGAGGCAGCCGAGAGGGTTGCCCAGGAAGGAATCGACGTCGAACTTGTCGATCTGAGAACGCTCAAACCCGTGGATCGAGAGACTATATTAGGTTCCGTGGCTAAAACCGGTAAAGCCCTGATCGTGCATGAAGACAACCTGACCGGAGGCTACGGAGCAGAAATTGCTGCGATATTGGCTGAGGAAGCATTCGCAGATCTGGATGCACCGGTTCGCAGATTGGCCGGACCGGACGTACCGGCCATGCCCTACAGCCATCCGCTACAGGACTGGTTTATGCCAGACGCGGATAAAATCACTGAGAGCATCCGGGAGCTGGCTGCATACTAAGTTTCATTTGGGCTACCGCGTTGCTCATACGCGGATCCAAACATCAGGCACGGGATCGTGCTAGACGGAGAGAGGTATGACAACTGAGGTCATCATGCCCCAGCTCGGTGAATCGGTAGTCGAGGGCACCGTAACGAAATGGCTCAGGAATCAAGACGACCAAATCGAAGAATATGAGCCGCTGGTAGAGATCAACACCGACAAGGTCGATACGGAAGTGCCTTCACCGGCCACCGGCACGATCCTGAAGCTATTTGTTGGTGAGGGAGAGACGGTGAAGGCGGGGACTTTGCTGGCTGTTATTGGAGAGCCAGGAGAGGAAATTCCCGAGGCGCCTCCAGCAGATCGTGAAGATGGAGGTGCCAAAGCTGCCCCTCCGGTTGAGCGCGAGCATCAGCCTTCGCCGGCCGTATCGACCGCCCCGAGCACTCCCAAAGCAACGCGAGAAGACATCGGATTTATTTCCCCCGTTGTTGCACGGGTCGCGGCTGAGCACAAAGTAGATCTAAATCAGGTAACTGGGACTGGAAGCGGTGGCCGGATTACGAAGAAGGACGTGCTTGCTTACGTCGAGGGTGGACAGGCGACTGCCCCTTGGGAGGAACCAGCCTCGGGTGAGCTCTTCCGCCCTACGGAGGAGGTCTTCGGCAAGGTACTGCCTGCAGCTGCAGAGCAAAGGACAGGTGCGCAAGCAGGGAACGTCCTTCCGCTGGACGCCGTCCGAACCCAGATCGCTGAGCACATGGTCCGCTCGAAACACACCAGTCCGCACGTCACCACGCTTATGGAAGTGGATTTGGGGCGGGTGATCGCACACCGAAAAGCCCATAAGGAGTCTTTCGGACGCGAAGGAGTCAATCTGACCCTAACCGCCTATTTCGTAGCGGCCTCAGTCGAAGCACTGAAAGAAGTCCCCGTTGTCAATTCCTCGTTCAGCGAGGAAGGGATCGTGCTGCATAAGGCGGCTAACGTTGGCGTGGCCGTTTCCCTCGGAGAAGATGGATTGATCGTGCCTGTGGTAAAGAACGCTGAGCAATTGTCGCTGCAGGCTATCGCTCGATCGGTCAACGACCTGGCCGAGCGCGCTCGCAGTCACAAACTTATTCTGGACGAGGTTCAAGACGGAACGTTTACCATCACAAATCATGGCATAAGTGGTTCCCTGTTGGCCACTCCCATCATCAACCAGCCGCAGTGTGCGATCCTGGGAGTTGGAGTGCTTCAGAAACGTCCGGTGGTCATTGAGGGCATGTCGCCCAGCGGCGAGCCAGAAGACTCGCTTGCGATACGCCCGATGGCTTATCTCACGCTGACTTTCGACCACCGAATAATCGACGGCGCTATAGCGGATCAATTTCTGGGCATCGTTGTACAACGCCTGCAGTCCTGGGCCTGAGAACGCCCCGCGGTAGTTCCGGATTCCCGATTCAACCAATTCCTTGGGCGCTTACTGCGCCCATTTGGGAGGTTAGCTGAATGCCTGATTACGATGTGGTAGTGATAGGCGCTGGACCTGGAGGCTACGTCTGCGCCATCCGCGCCACGCAATTGGGGCTCAAGACCGCCATTGTTGATCGCGAATGGCTCGGCGGAGTGTGCCTCAATATCGGATGCATCCCCTCCAAAGCGCTGCTGAAAAACGCCGAGCTGGCGCATATTCTTAGAGAGCGAGGGGATGATTTCGGGTTTGCGGTAGAGGGTTTGGAGCTCGATTACGGCCGAGCGGTCGAGCGCAGCCGACAGGTCTCCGATCGATTGGTGAAGGGCGTCGGCTTCCTGATGAAGAAGAACGACATCGATGTCCATATGGGCCAGGCTTTTCTTCAGTCACCAAATTCAATCTCGGTCAAAGATTCGGAAGGTGCGGAGATCGAATTGGGAGCAAAGAACATTGTGATCGCCACGGGTGCCAGTCCGGCTGGAATCCCCGGGCTGGAGATCGACGGAGAACGTGTGTTGACTTATCGGGAGGCCATCCTTCAAACGCAGGCCCCGAAGACGGTCCTGATCGTGGGCTCGGGCGCAGTGGGGCTTGAGTTTGCAACCGTATGGAATAGCTACGGGGTAGATGTCACCGTCGTGGAAATGCTTCCCCGCATCGCCCCGCTAGAAGATGAGGACGTCAGCAAAGAGCTCGCCAAGGAATTCCGCAAGCGCGGCATCAAGATACTAACGGACGCCAAGGTGGAGGGCATTGAGGTGCTCAAGACCAAAGTGAAAGCCACCGTTGCCAGCGAATCAGGAGAAGAAGTACTGGAGGCGGAACAGGCATTGGTAGCGATCGGCTTCAAGCCCAATGCCACTGGTTTCGGATTAGAGGACCTAGGTGTCCAGCTAACTGAGTTCGGAATGGTTGAGATCGATGGACGAATGGCCACCAACGTGCCCGGAATCTGGGCCATTGGTGATGTTACGGGGAAGTTGCAGCTGGCCCACGTCGCAATGGCGATGGGGATTGTGTGCTCTGAAAATATCGCCGGAGTGGAAACCATCGAACTTGATTACGAGATGATGCCACGGGCCACTTATTCACACCCTCAGGTAGCCTCCTTTGGCCTGACGGAGGCTCAGGCTGAGCAGCGCGGATATGAGCTCCACGTCGGTAGGTTTCCTTTTCAAGCCAACGGTAAGTCACTGGGGTTGGGGGAGACGGCAGGTTGGATCAAGCTGATCTCAGACGCCCGATATGGGGAGATCCTGGGGGCGCACCTGGTCGGACCGGAAGTCACGGAGCTACTGCCAGAATTGACTCTCGCCCAGAACATGGAGCTAACACTTGCCGAAATTGCGCGCAATGTCCACGCGCACCCAACGTTAAGTGAAGCTATCATGGAAGCAGCACATGTGGCGGAGGGGCAAGCAATCCACATCTAATAGACTTGCGACCGCCTGCGCGAAAGCGCTGGATCTGGTCGGTGCGGTGGGAAAGTAAGGAGGAGGCAATGAGCGATCCCCAAATTTACAGCGGGTTGGAAGGCGTATATGTCACAACGACCCGTCTAAGCAAGGTCGATGGTACGGCAGGCGTTCTCACCATTGGTGGCTTTCCCTTGGAAGAGCTGGCTCCCAACGCTTCATTTGAGGAAGTGTTGCATCTGCTTTGGTTCGATCGCCTGCCAACAACCCCTGAATTGGAAGAGTTTCGTGCAGAACTGGCCGGCATGCGCGCTATTCCTGAGCCGACAATCGATCTGCTAAAGGCCGCCGCGGCAAAGAAACTCCCGACCATGGATGCGTTGCGTATGGGGGTTGATTCTCTGACGTTGGTTGACCCCGATCCTTCCGATGTCTCGCCCGAAGCCGATATGATGCGAGTGAAATCGGTGACGGCGCGCATCCCCACGGTGATTGCCTCCTATTGGAGACTGTTGAATGGCAAGGATCCGGTGCCTCCCAAGACGGACGAAAGACACGCGGCGAACTACCTGTACATGCTCCAGGGTGAGGATGCCCATCCCGATGCAACCCGCGCACTTGAGACTTATATCAACTCGGTGGTCGATCACGGGATGAACAACTCGACCTTTGCTTCGCGGGTGATCATCAGTACCCGCTCGGACATCGTGTCAGCGGTGGTTGGAGCGATCGGCTCGCTCAAGGGGCCATTACACGGGGGAGCTCCCGGACCGGCATTAGACATGGTATTTGAGATTCGACAGCGAGCTGACGCCTCGGGCAAGGACATCAAGGAGGAGGCCGATATTTGGGCTCGCGAGCTCGTGGAGGGTGGCGGTCGGATCATGGGATTCGGCCATCGCGTGTACAAGGTTCGAGATCCCCGTGCAGATGTGTTGGGTGAGGCTGCGGTGATGCTATTCGAAGGTGCTGGGGACACCGCGTTATACGATGATGCGACTGCGGTAGAAGATGTGGTGCTCGATGTGCTGGCAGAGTTGAAGCCGGACCGCAGTATTGAAACCAATGTCGAGTTCTATACGGCGCTTGTTCTGCATGGCGTCGGCATGGAGACTGATCTCTTCTCGCCAACGTTCGCAGTCGGGCGGGTGGGGGGCTGGACCGCTCACGTCTTAGAACAGATCGCAGAAGCACGCCTGATGCGCCCGCGAGCCGCATATGAGGGAGAGCTGGATCGTACCTGGATGCCATCCGAGGAGAGGGGAAATGGCGGGGGTTGAGGAGGTCAAGCGAGCCAAGGAGCTGTCGAAGTACAGCATTCTTTCGAAGCCGAACGTCTTAGGGGTCGGGTACGGCTACAAGGAAAGGGGTGGGCAGCGCACGGACGAATTGTGCGTCGTCGCACTGGTGCGGGTGAAGCTGCCAAAATCTTCGCTTAAGGAAGATGAGCTAGTACCTCCTACATTCGATGGCGTTTCTACGGACGTCGTTCAGGTTGGCGAGATCACGGCGCTCCAGTCGCGCGCCGATCGTTGGCGCCCTGCTCCTGGCGGGGTCAGCATCGGACACTTCCAAATAACGGCCGGTACTTTAGGAACGGCAGTTCGAGACGCGGCTAGCGGACAACGATTGATCCTGTCCAATAATCACGTGCTGGCCAACAGCAACGACGCACAAATAGGCGACACTATCACACAGCCTGGTCCGATCGATGGAGGACATGCGATATCCGACAAGATCGCGGAGCTGGAACGCTTCATCCCCATTGAATTTACGCGTGAGCCATCCGATTGTGGAATCGCAAACTGGGTGGCGAAAGCAGCGAATTTCGTTGCGCGCCTCATGGGCTCTCTCTCGAAACTCGAACCTGTTCGGGAGGATCCAGCGGCAGTCAATCAGGTGGATGCGGCCGTTGCGCGACCTGTTGATAACGGCGACCTGCTCACTGAGATCCTGGACATCGGTGAGGTCAGCGGCAAGGCGGAAGCGGTGCTTGGAATGGGAGTAAGGAAATCCGGAAGGACCACCGCTTTCACTACAGGCACCATCACCGTACTGGAAGCAACGATCGACGTGAACTACGGGGAAGGTCGTAAGGCGCGCTTTGAGGGTCAGATCGTGTCCACCCCGATGTCTCAAGGGGGCGACTCAGGATCGTTGATTGTGGCGGGTGACTCTCTGCAGGCCGTGGGTCTGCTCTACGCGGGCTCGAACCAGGCCACGATCTTCAATTCGATCGGAGATGTGGCTGCCGCGCTGAGCATCGTGATATGAGTTCCGATCCGGCGCTGGAACATGCGCGTCAGATCTCTCGCGCTCACTCCGATTCGCTCCTATCCAAACCGAACGTGGTGGCCGTGGGAGTTGGTTATCAAGAGGGCGCGCGTACCGAACTCACGCTGGTGGTCATGGTCGAGAAGAAGCTGCCGCTGAGTGCACTTGCCGATGATGAGATTGTCCCGCGCGAGATCGAAGGATTGCCAGTGGAAGTACGAGTGGTGGGGGAGGTGAGCGCGCAGGGAGAATCGGACAATCTGGGGAATTAGGGTCCGGGCCGGGGGCTCGGCCAAACCCATGAAATAGTCAGAGGAGGACCTAATGAAACCCATTGAAGAACAGACGGTCAAGGCGCTGTCGTGGCAGATGATTTACGGAAACTATCGCTCCAAGTTGGGTAGGCAGGGATGGGAGCGCCTGGAGCAAACCGTAGGAGCGCCAAATTTCCGGAAGATGGATTCCGACGAAGACACGCCCATGGGCGCCTTCAACGAGGCGGTCTTATTCATCGATCACGAATTGGGGGATGGCGATGGCTCAATGGTGGAAGAGATCACGGTAGCTTCTGTAGATCGATGGGCCAGCATTTTCCGCAACCTGGTCAAACAGCTGCAGGGCCGGCCGCAAAAGATGATGGAGATCTTCTGCACCGAGGTACATCCGTATTTTCTAAATGATCCCGGCGCGAGCGAGATCGTGGAGTCGGCTCCGGATCACTTTGTGCTGAAAATGGATAACGGTCTCCTGGAGGGTTTCAAGACTGGATTGGTCGACGGGTTCTGCGACATCGTCGGTGCAGAAGCGGTGATCGAGCGACGAAATGGTAACTATCACGTCCGCTGGTCGGTTCGCGAGGAGACTCCCGAGCCTTCGCGCTGGGCGCTGTTCGTCAATGCCACCCGGATGCCGTTTCTCACGGCAACGCTGGTCCCGGTGCTCCTGGGAACGGTCATCGCCTGGAATGATGGATTCTTCCATGTCGGGTTGTTCTTGCTTGCGCTGCTTGGAGCTTTGTTCTTCCATCTCGGCACCAATGTCATGAACGACTATTTTGACCACACGAGCGGAGTGGATGCGGCCAATCTGACGCCAACACCTTTCGCAGGCGGATCGAGGCTTGTCCAGCGCGGCATGATCGAACCAACCAGCATCCGAAATCTGGCCTGGAGCTTTTATGCCGCAGGGACGGTGGTTGGACTCGTGCTGCTGGCGCTGACCGGTCCAGCTCTGCTGATTTTCGGTCTGGCTGGATTCCTGCTCGGGTACCTATACACTGCGCCTCCCTTCCAGCTGGTACACCGTGGGCTGGGAGAGATCGCGGTGGGCCTCGGTTTTGGTCCGGTCGTGTTGATGGGCGCGTACTGGGTGCAATCGCAGCAAATGAGTGCTGCAGCACTGTATGCCTCGATACCGATCGGGATCCTGATTGCGGCCGTACTGTTTATCAACGAGATCCCGGACCGTATGTGGGATGAAAAGGCGGGAAAGCGAACGCTGGTCACGCGCATGTCTTCACAATCGTCCATTCTGGGTTATGCGATCCTGATGGGTGCGGCCTATCTATCGATCTTGGTTGGAGTCGGCGCAGGCTTGATGCCAGTTGCGACACTCTTGGGGTTGTTCACGATCCCCCTGGCTTGGAACGCCTTCAAGGCGCTGCGTAGGCACCATGCCTATCCCTACCGGCTGATCCCGGCCAACGCCACCACAGTTTTCGCGCACCTGTTTACCGGGCTGCTTGTGATTGCGGGCTATTTCATCGCGGGGTTGATCCTTGGGCTTTAGCCAAGGCTCCCCTCATAAGAATAGTCAAAGTTATGGCCCAGTGGTCGCACGACCTAATCCTTGGCAGTCCGCTCCAAAACCCAGAAATGTGAGAGGCCAAACACACGCAGGGGAGTGCGCTCAAGCAAATGGAGCTTGAATCGCAGCAGGCGGCCGAACGTGGGCCAGCGGGCGATGAAATTGTCGTAGGCGCCGAAGATCACAGTCCGGTGAACGACACGTACGGGTAGATCTGCGAAGAGTCGCTCAAGGTCACGGCCGGTGTAGGCACGCACATGCGGTGCGAGCCGATCTCGAATGGATCCGGGGAGGTAATTGACGAGCGGGAAATTCCCAAAGCGATATTTTCCCCGCCAGTAGATGCCATGCGTTTCGAACGGATAACCCCGGTTCGGAACAAACAACGCAAGCCGCCCCGCAGGGTGCTCCGCAGAGGGGAGCCGGAGCGTGCGCACCATCTCCTCAACCGCCAGCCGGTCGTCATCCATATGCTCGATCACCTCGTGTGAAAGAAGGAGGTCAAAAGAACTGTTGGGAAACGGGAGCAATTCGCCCCGAGAAGAAAGTATCTCAAGCTTGTGTGAAAGCGCTTCGACTGCCCGATCCATATCGATTTCAAGTCCCACCGCGCGCTCAGCCAACGGTGCCAGCCGCTCCAGGTAGGCACCGACACCGCAGCCGTTGTCCAGCACTGCGCCCCGCTCCCGCCCATCTGCGGCTCTTAGGATCATCTGCAGCCGGCGCTCCTGACCTGCCCGCCACACAAGGGAGGGCTGACCGAGCTCTGCAGCCTTCTCAAGATCTGTCACGTTCAACAGTGGATTGTAAAACTAAGGAGCCCAGGGTGGGCCGGTCCAACCGTTTAGCCAATAGAAGAGCGCTGCCAGCCCCTCTCGAATCGCAGCGTGACTGGCCCGCAAGGCACTGGGGTGTGGAAGAAGGCCCCCGCGCTCCACAGCATGACCCTCCGAGTGCTGGTTGGATGGCGATGGCACTGGATCGAGCCCCATGGCACGCATCGTAGCCAATGAACGCCGCATGTGAATCGGAGAGGTGACGAGGACGAACTCTCCATACTCGTTTGCATCCAGCAGCTTGCTTATCTGCTGCGCCTGCTCGAGGGTGCTGCCCGAAGTTGATTCCATGTGGATGTGCTCCGCGGCCACTCCAAGATCCAGCAGTTCCTGCTGCATGGGGATGCTCTCCGGCGTCAACGCGTCGATCAGCTCGTCAGATCCGCCAGACACGACCACTGCAGGATGACCCAGCAACTTGTACAGCCGCGCCCCTTCGAGAACACGCAGCGCAGATACATCACTAAGCTCGTTGATCTCATTGCCGCCGGCGCGGAAGGTAGCGCTTCCACCTCCGAGTACCACTATTGCCTCGACACCTGCAGCTTCCTCAACGGTTCGCACGGGCTGCGACCGGTCGCGAAGGATACGTTCGAAAGTCCTGGCCGTTAGCGGCAAGCTGAGCAAAAAATGTAGAACCGCCAGAAACGCCAACAGGCTACTGCCCCACACGCGCGTTTCACGATGCGCAAACAGCAGCACTACTCCCAACATGAATCCAACGAGTAGGAACTCGAAGGATCCAGGGATCATATATGCCTTGAAGATTTCGAAGATGGCATCCATGCTGGCTATTTGGTCGGGGAGACGACTGGATTCACCCGAGCGGAATCGTCAGACGTGGGATATACGGTGCTACGTGATCTTCGGGCGATCCGACGTAGATCCGTATTGAGTCGACTGGAAAAGTGAACGAGGGGGGATCTGGGACCGGGATCTGCGAGGGATCCTTCGCTCTTCCCAACGTTAGATGTGGGTAGTAATCCTCTCTCGCGAATTCAGGGTAGGCCCCTGCAAGCGATTTGTAGAGCGCGATCAGAGGTTCAGGGTCGGTAGGCTCGAGAAATATAGCGTCTTCAAACTGCCCGTATCGCTCAAGCGTAACGTCAAAGGTAGAGTGTTGGGCGCAAATCGGCCCTAGCACCTCGGCTGCCTCGTCCGATTGATCGGCGGGAATAAAAGGGTAGAAGATCGTGAAGTGTGCGGGCACTTTTGCAAACGAATCAGGGTCATACTCCTCGCGCAGCGGATAGGCAAAGGCTTGTACCGGCCTTGGAGGAGTGATGATCAGCGCACTCTCGAGTTCCACTGCGCGCTGAGTCTAGCACGTTTCGCATCTAGGCTGGTTATGGTAGGTGAGAGCTATAATCCTGAGCTATGAACTGTTCCCAGTGTGAAGGTATTGAGCGCGAATTCAACGCTAGGAATGTCGAGAAGGAGATTGATACCTACCACGCTGAGGGGCCAATTGAGTCCACCCAGCTGCTGATCGATGCGATCACAGACCAGGACGTCCACGGGCTAAGCTTGCTGGACATCGGCGGTGGCGTGGGAGCCATCCAACATGCCCTTTTGAGCGCTGGGGCTAGCGCGGCAACGGCAGTAGAGGCTTCAACCGCCTATGCCGATGCAGCGGAACACGAGGCACGTGATCTGGGTTGGAGCGAGCAGGTGGAGGTCAGACACGGCGACTTCGTTGACATGGCCGAAAGCATTCCGACGCATGACATCGTCACCCTCGACCGGGTGATCTGCTGCTATCACGACATGAAATCGCTGGTGCGGCTCTCAGCCGACCGGGCTAGCAGGCTGTACGGAGTGGTCTACCCACGGGAGGTTTGGTGGAACAAGATTGCCTTCCGCTTCATGAACCTCTTCCAATGGATCAGTCGCAGTCCGTTCAGAACCTTTATCCACTCGGACTCGGCGATTCAAGACAATCTGGAGAGGGCGGGCCTCGAAAGGATCTTCCACAAGAAACTATTCACCTGGCAAGTGGCGGTGTACGCAAAGACAACCTGATCGAAGCTATTCGAGAAGCTTGCGAATAGTGGAAACGTAACCATCCGGCGGATAGATAACCTACAACGAAATTGAAAAGAGCTGCCTCAATAGGTACTGAGGCAGCTCGACGCACTCGACGATCAGGCGGAAGCAAACACCTCGTGAATGCCGGTAGCGCCGTCGGGGCGAACCGGATTCGACTCGGAGATCTGCAATACTCCCAGCCCATCATAGGTACGCACTTTGAAATTGTGTCTTCCAGTCTCACGCGGCCAATCGTAGCGCCACTGGACCCATGTGAGGTGGCTCAGCGGCGGTGCTCGCAGCTCGGCCTCCATCCAGGGTCCGTCATCGACCTGCAGCTCGACCTTGCTGATTCCATTAGCACCGGCAAATGCGATACCGCCCACAGGAACCGTCCCCATCTCTTCGTCTGCAGCCTCGGGAGCGACAGTATCAATCACTGAAGTGGTCCTGATGAACGCCTCCGGGCTCCATCCTCGCTCGACCCAATAACCTCGCCCCTTACGGTCCAGAACTTCCATATTTACGATCCATTTAGGCTGCTTCATACCGTAGCGGTGCGGGATGATGATGCGCAGCGGGTATCCATTGTCGTGCGGAAGCGGTGCGCCATTCATCTCATAGGCAAAAATAGTGCGGTCATCCATAAGGTCTGACATCGCCACGCTTTCATAGAAGCCGTCCGCGGCCTCGATAAATAGCTCTTCTGCGGTTGGCTTCATCCCGGCCATTTCGAGTACTTCTCGGACGCGCACCCCGGTCCAGCGAGTCGTGCTGATCAGATCACCACCGATTCGATTGGAGATACATGAGAGCGTGTGATGGTAGCTGATGGGTGGCATCGCTCGAATTTCACCTAGCGTCAAGCTCAGCGGCCGATCGACGAGGCCATTGAGCTCCAAACGCCAAGTCTCGGGAACCAGCTTTGGCTTGCGGGTGTTGATATCGATCCGGTAGAAGTCTTGGTTTGGCGTGATCTCGAGTCGCGTGCCGGGAGACGGATCAATGCGCGCAGCCAACTCCGCCGTGGAGGGGGAGTCGGGAAGAGTGCCAGGATCCAGGATATCGACTGGAGCCGGTGCTGGCTGATCTTCCTCTCCGAGAAGCGACGCCACGCCCAAAGATCCGACCGATATCGTGACGACGCTACCGCCCAACAGGCCCACGAACTCGCGCCGTGAAAGGCTGGAGCTTAGATCCGCAGCCAGCGCCGGACCGGCGCGCTGGATCAACCAGCCCAGGCTCCAACCCCAGGCCACGTATAAGACCCCAAACCACAATCCGATCCACAAGGCATTAGTCTGGGAGAAACTGACTGCGATCGAAAGCAACCAAAATGCCGCAACTAGCACCAGTCCAACACGTACCCCGGAGCCTGTCAGCTGGCGTAGATCTTCTCTCCCAAGCCAGCGGAGCACGATCCCGAAAACTGCGCCGATTGCAATAAACATCAGAATCGCCATTCCTCTTTCAGCGGTTTTAGCGACCGTTGAAGTTGGGCCGATATTTAGTGCCGTGATCGCCGAAACGAGCGCGTCGATACCAATCGTGAGTAGGTCTCCAGGCAGAATGCGTGCCAGCCCATCAAAAATATCATAAGGAGATGACGGCAGACCCGCGAGGGTTTCGGCCAGGTTGCCCAGCGCTATAACCGGAATGCTGGTCAGGCCCCCCATAGCGGCGGCTTTAGCATAGGAGGTTTGTGTCTGACCCACTTCGCTTTCCGTGAGCTCCGACTGCCTCATCTTGCCTTCTTCATTTCCTACTGGCTCAAGTTCGTTTTCACTCATCCATTTTTCCCAATCGTGCTACGTGCAATCTTAGTGAGCAAGCCTTAAGAGATAATTATGCGCTTGAGCCCACTTGTTATAATCGCCACCTTGTGACGAGCAGCAAACGCTTCTCTAGGGCAATGTGGTTCATGTTTGGGGCGCTGGCTGCCGCGGCCGTCCTGCTGGTTGCCTATCAAATCCCTCCGGTTAAATTCCGTCTTGAATGGCGCCTCGACGCATTTTCTGGAATCGTGCGTGGCTGGATCCGACCGGACCCAACCCTTCCCACTCCAGCAAGCGCTTCAGCAAGTTCTTTCCAGCCAATGATATTTCCAACGGGCTCAGGTGCGATTGAGCAAACAGCCAATCCTCCTACTCCAGCTCCGTCCCCTACAGCGCTGCCGGGCTCTGTCTCATTGCCTTCACCCGCGTGGGAGAAGCAAGATTGGAACAACTGCGGCCCAGCCACACTTGCCCTAGGCCTCCGATTCCACGGCTGGGAGGGCGATCAATTCACGATCTCTGATTTGCTCAAACCGGATCGAGGCGACAAGAATGTCAACATTGAGGAGCTGGTGTTTTACGTTCGTACTCGAGCCGGTTGGCTCAATACCGACTTCCGAGTGGGGGGAACGATCGAGCGACTCAAGAGCTTTATCGCGGCCGGCCTCCCGGTGATCGTTGAAAAAGGATTTGTACTGGGTGAGGGTGATGGTGGAGGAGGCTGGGCGGGCCACTACCTTTTGCTGACCGGTTATGACGACCAGCAGCAGAATTTCATTGTCCAGGACACGAATCCCGGAACCGGTGGGCCGGATCGCACCATCTCGTATGAGGAATTAGACAAGGGCTGGCGCGAGTTCAACCGGGTCTACATGTACATCTACCTGCCTCGGGATGAGTCTCGAATCCAATCCATCCTCGGCGAGGATGCAGATCTCGACCACAGTCGAACGGCTGCGCTAGATGCAGCTCAAGCTGAAATTGAAGCAAATCCACAGGATCCCTACGGTTGGTTTAATTTCGGCACAAACCTCGTGTATTTCGAGCGCTACGGCGAAGCTTCACAGGCCTTCGACAATGCCCTCGCTCTGGGGCTTCCATGGCGGTTCACTCGCTACCAGTTTGGACCCTACATCGCCTATTTCAATCAAGGCCGTTTTCAAGATGTTGTGGACCTGGCCGAGGCGACCCTTTTCAGAACTTACAAAGCTGAAGAATCTCTTCTGTGGCGAGGCTGGGCCAACTATCGATTGGGAGACTTGAGCAGTGCAGTTATTGATTGGCGCGAAGCGCTTCAATACAACCCAAATTATCAAGACGCGCTCTACGCGCTGGATTTTGTCGGGTCATCTCCATAATCCTGAGCCTCAGTCCATCCGGTACGGTATGATTAATTTCAATACGACGAGGACCAAGGTGTACGAATGCTTATCAGCGACATGATGAACCAGGCCATGAACGATCAAATCGGGAGCGAGCTTGGCGCTTCCAACCAATACCTGCAGTTGGCCTCATACTTCGCCCAGGAAGACCTCCCCCAATTGGCTGCGTTCTTCTTCCGCCAGTCCGATGAGGAGCGAGAGCACGCCATGAAATTCGTGCACTACATCCTCGAGACCGGCGGCAAGGTGAAGGTCCCCGCGCTCGAGGCAGCCCCACAGGACGTTGACTCCGCGGAACAAGCGGTTAAGATGGCGCTCGACTGGGAGAAGTCGGTCACTGAGCAGATCAACTCTCTGCATGCACTAGCTACCGAAGAAGGGGATTATGCGGCCAAGGGATTTCTTGGCTGGTTTTCGACTGAGCAGATTGAAGAGGTTTCATCCATGAGCGAGCTGCTCCACACGATTGAGCGGGCAGGGGACCACATGCTGCTTGTGGAAAGCTTCCTTGCGCGCCGCGGTGATCCCCACGGCTGAGAAGTAACGCGCCTGCAATTTGAACCCTCCCGCCCACCAGTCAACGTGGGCGGGTTTTGCATATCAAACCCCTGAGGTAAGAAAGATTTAAGCTTTGAAGGGTTAACTTAGAGATATGAGATTGAAGAAATTGCTGGGTACTTCACTTCTATTAATTATCGCGGCTTGCTCGAGAGAGCCCGAGCCCGCTCCTAATGCGGGACCGTCAACTGTAGCTTCCGAAAACGAATTGCCAACGGAGACACCTGTAATGGTTGAGGGCCAAGAAGAGCTTCCAGACGAGCTGGCAAGAGCTTACATGTACGACCTTTCTAGTCGCGATCGCGATCTCGGAGCAGCCGCGCTGGAAGCGGTGCTGGAGGCGCATGATGTCCGCTTCATCGCTGTGCTAATTGAGGTCATGCGCGGAACTGAAGTGGGAATGTTCCTTGGCACGGACTATGAGACAACAATCGGCGGGTTGGAAGCGTTAAGCGGTCAGTCGTTCGGAGCGAACTGGCCGGCTTGGGTGGAGTGGTACGGAACCACCGAGCTCTCGCCGCCGCCTGGTTTCACCGGATGGAAGGGAGATGTACTCCGCTTCATCGATCAGCGGTTTGCCGATTTCTTACAGGACGACGCGCCGTCAGATATTCGGGTGGAAGAAATCCAGTGGGGAGGCGTTACGGTGGATGGGATACCGGCGCTTGACAACGCGCCTATGATCCCTGCGGAGCAGGCTGACTATCTACTTCCGGGAGAACCGGTATTTGGAGTGGCCATCAACGGTGATGTGCGCGCCTACCCACTGCGGATCATGGATTGGCATGAGATGGCCAACGATGTCGTCGGAGGAGTGCCCATGTCCCTGGCCTACTGCACCCTGTGCGGGGCTGGGATCGCATTTGACGGCAGAGCGTCCAATGGCGCAACCTATGACTTCGGTTCGTCAGGTTTCTTATATCGAAGTAACAAGCTGATGTACGATCGCCAGACACGAACGCTGTGGAATCAACTCACGGGTCAACCGGTGTTGGGCGAGCTAGTCGAAGAGCAGCTTGAACTTACTTTGCTACCCGTAGTTCTTACCTCTTGGGGGGACTGGCTGGAGCAGCACCCCGATACAAAGGTCTTGGCACTGGAAACCGGATACGAGCGATTTTATTTGCCTGGCGCGGCCTATGGCGACTACTTTTCATCCACCTCAACCATGTTTCCCGTATGGCAGCGGAGCGAGCAGCTCGACACCAAGGATCGCATTTACGCGCTGCGCATCGACGGTACTCCTAAGGCGTATCCGCTGAATGACATTCTTTTTGAGGGTGTTGTCAACGACGAACTGGCAGGCACCAATTTGGTGTTGGTGTCAAATCGGGGCCGTGTCATGGTCAGCGGAGAGAACCGGCGCGTCGGTCCGGTACATTACGATTCGGGTGGTGAAGTCCGGGCGTTTGATCGTGGTGAAGAAACCTTTTCCGTCACCGAAGATCCGGATGTAGTGTTTGACTCTCAAGGCAGAGAGTGGCGAGTGACAGAAGAAGCGCTGGTCGGCCCGGAGGGTGAACTCGCACCACGTGTCAACGGTCACCTGGCATATTGGTTCGGCTGGTTCGCGTTCTTTCCGAACACGCTCGTGTACGGATCCGAACTAGGGGACGGTTGAGCAATGAGTCGCAGAGTCCGGATCGATCGTGATCTGGTGCGTGCCCTTCAGAGTGCAGTTCAATGCAGCTCCGCTTGCCGCCCCGTAACTTAATACGAGAAACGAAATTGCTCACTCAGAAAGACATCCTGGTCGTCGAGGACGAAGACAACATTCGAGAGGTCGTTGGTCGCTATCTGGAGCGCGAAGGATTCAGCGTACGCGAGGCGGCCGACGGGTATGCAGCACTGGACGCCATCGAGCAGCAGGAGCCGGATCTGATCGTGATGGATTTGATGCTGCCAGGAATCGACGGCCTCACTCTCACACGTCAAGTACAGCAGAAATCCGGCATCCCCATCATCATTCTCACGGCCCGCGGGGACACCAGCGACCGTATCCGCGGACTCGACTGGGGAGCGGACGACTATCTTCCTAAGCCCTTCAGCCCCCGAGAACTCGTGTCTCGGATTCATGCAGTGCTGCGTAGGGTAGAGGAGAACTCCGCCTCCGAAATCAGCTTCGGGGATGTCACCATTGCCAACGATTCACGGCAGGTGCACAAGAAGGGTGAATCGGTCTCGCTGACTGCCAGAGAATTCGATCTGCTGTGGTTCTTTGCCGGCCACCCTGGGCAGGTGTTCAGTAGAGAGGCGCTGCTCGACAATGTCTGGGGTCCTGACTTTATTGGTGATCCATCGACCGTAACGGTGCACATGCGCTATCTCCGGAAAAAGGTGGAGCCGAACCCCTCCTCACCACAGCACCTTATCACGGTATGGGGCGTGGGCTACCGGTTCGAGAGATGAAAAACCGAAGACTTACTTACCTCATCACCATAGGCCTCACCTTGGCTGCGACGCTGGGCTTGGCTGCATTGATCATGCGCCCGAGCACCCAAGAGCTGATCGACATGGCGATCATGTTTGCCGCTGCGGGCCTAGGAGCCTCGCTAGTCGGATTTCTGTCGGTCCAAGCGGGGTGGTGGCGTCGCGCTCCGAGCCTCACGCAAACCTTAACTGTAGGACACCTGCTAGCTGCCATTTTCGGATTGGTCATCGTGCTGCTCGCGGCGCGCCTGATGTTTATTAGTGAGCACGATCTGGCTCTTGCGGGCGTGCTGCTCTTTTTTGCCAGCAGCGTTGCGGTTTCGTTCGGCTACTTTTTCTCGAATTCCATAACGCAACGTCTCAAGGAACTCGATCGGGGTGCCAGCCGTCTGAGCGAGGGTGACTTTTCCGTTCGGGTCGCGGTGGATGGTCGGGACGAAGTGGCGGAATTAGGTGTGGCTTTCAACGCCATGGCCGAACGCCTTGAGCAAGCGGAGCGGGAGGCCGATCGATTGGAGGAGGCGCGCAGAGAATTCATCTCGGGGGCTTCGCACGATCTTCGCACTCCGCTCTCTTCGCTGCGGGCGATGCTGGATGCGATTGCGGATGGGGTGGTGGAGGATCCCTCTGACTATATTCGTCGCAGCCAGCGCGTGATCACCCAGATGAGCAACCTGACGGACGACCTGGTCGAATTAGCCATGTTGGACAGTGGCGCGGCGCCGATAGAGCGGTCACTTCAGTCGATTGAGGAGGTCATCGATTCTGCGATAGAAGGCGCAGCGCTCAGGGCTGAGGCAAAGGGAGTTGAGCTCACCGGCCCTGGTGATCAGGAGCTTCCGCTTATCCCTATAGCGGCCGATAAGATCGGCCGGGTGCTTCAGAATTTGCTGGACAACGCTATCGACCACTCGCGGATGGGTGGGGAGGTCAGAGTTTCAGCGGAGGAACGCAACGGCAGCGTGGAGGTTTCGGTACGGGACACCGGAGACGGTATCCACGCCGAGAGCCTGCCGTACATCTTCGAGCGTTTCTACCGTGGCGAAGAGAGCCGATCTCGGGCGGATAGCGATGTAGGTGGCGTGGGGCTAGGACTGGCAATCGCAAAAGAGCTTGTCGAGGCCCACGGTGGGAGCATCTGGGCCGATAGCGGTTCACAGCATGGCACCAAAATCACGTTTTCGCTGCCTATGGAACCGTCCGCTGGAAGTATTTGACTCTGGTTGGATTGGCCCACGCTCTATCTGATCGACAAACAAGGCTTTCTGCGCTACCGTCAAATAGGGGAAGGACGCTACGAGGAAACTGAAGCAGCCATCCTATCGCTGCTGGCAGGTGAGTATCCATTGGTTTAGGCCGGTTTGACCTCTGGCGGTTGCCCAGCCAAAGCGCAGCCACCTTCAAATACCCTCATCCAAACGACAAATAGCTTTACAGGGCGGTTGTGCTATACTGCCGCGCTGTGGATGCCGGAGGAAAGACCACGCAACGTGCCGTGGTCTGGCTACGCCACTTGGGTTTGGATTCGCTGGTGGCAGACATCCTAGAGGCCGCTGGCCCCTTTACAACGTTCATAGCACAGCTCAGCTATATGGCGGTTCCGTTCCTCGGGGAAGGCCTGAACGATATTGGGCGCTCGCTGGAGCGACCAGAGGGGCTTATTCAGGAGTTAAGGGAAGGCTCATGACGGCCGTCGATCTGCAGGGCTTGCTGTTGCTCTTCGCATTCGTGGGGCTGATGTTGGCATCAGCCGCGATCAACCGACGCTGGCCCGCAACCTTCAGGCAAATCGCCGCCTTCGAAGCTCTTGGCAAAGCCATTGAGCGTGCTGTAGAGGCGGGCGAACGCGTCCACCTATCCCTCGGCACCGGCTCTGTCGTTGGCCCAGAGAGTGCTCCTGCCTTCGCGGGCTTAGCAGCTCTCACACGCATTGCAAGAGCCACCTCCATGAGTGATCGCCCCGCTGTGGTCACGGCGGGCGATGGTGCCATGGCGATTCTGGCCCGCGACACTCTGCGAAGTTCCTATGGCGACGTGGGAGCCTCTGACCTCTACGACCCCACCTCTGGCCGTCTTCTCGGACCGACTCCATTCTCTTACGCCGCAGGTTTACCCAGTGTCCTGACCAATGAGAGCGTCTCAGTGCACATGCTCAGTGGCTTTTATGGGTTCGAAGCCGGCCTGGCTGCCGAATTTGGAGAGCGTGCACGCGCCTTCGTAATAGGTGGAACCAACGAAGTCCAATCACAAGCCTTGCTCTATGCGGTTGCTCAGAATCCGCTGCTCGGCGAAGAAGTGTTTGCCAGCGGGGCGTATTTGGGAGCTGGGGAATTGCACAAGGCGAGCCTGCGCGCGCAAGACTTCATTCGCATTGGTCTAATCGTGCTCATCCTGCTGGGCGTGATCATGGCTACGTTCGAGGACCTCGTATGAAGTTGTTCCGGACCTCGGCGTTGTGGGCTGCATTGGCAGCTTCGGTTGGCGTATTTGTCCTTTTGGGCTACTTCGTAGACTTTGATTTCATCCAGAATATTCGCTTGCTGTTCATGCAGTGGGCTGCACTTCTGGCAGCGGCCGCTTTGCTGGTTGGGCTAGCGAATCTGGTGCAGGTGCACTGGCGCAAGCTCAGTCAGACCGAAGAAGGCTGGATCTACAGCGCGGTGCTCATCCTGGCATTCTTGGTCACCCTCATCCTGGCACTGTCATATGGACCAGATAGCACTGTAGCCCTCTATATATTTGAACACCTCCAACTCCCCCTGGAAGCGGGATTGATGGCTTTGCTCTCCGTGACCCTGCTGGTGGCAGGCTTTCGCCTAGTGACCCGGCGTCGCGACGCGTTCAGCATCTTGTTCTTGGCCACCGCGATTTTAGTCATGATCGGGACAGGGCCCGCACTCGGTGGAACGGAGGGGCCGGCAACCGTCGTTATGCGCGACCTCCGCGCCTGGATCTCGCAAGTGTGGTCCGCGGGCGGGGCGCGCGGCATCGCGCTCGGAGTTGCCCTCGGTGCAACTACAACCGGATTGCGTGTCCTGCTCGGTGCCGATAGACCCTATGGATCGTAGCTAGTGGAAGAAATTCTTTGCCCGATGTGCGGCAATCCCAATCATGGGGACGCGGAAGAATGCGCCCACTGTGGGGCGCGCCTCAAGCCGCTCGACGTGAGCGTCAGCTCTGAAGGCTCGGAAGATTGGCTGGATCGCATGCGGGAGGAAGCAGAGGACCAACCTGCTGCTTCAGACTCGAGCGAGGAAGCTCCTGATTTCGGATCCTCCGATGAGACCGAGGATTATGGGCTCGATTTCGATGAGCTCAGAGCAGCCGAGGGAGCCCCAGAGATTTCACCAGAGGCCGACCAGAATCAGGAGCAAGTTCCGGAGTGGTTGCAGCGAATCAGGGAGAAGCAAACAAAGGAACCAGCTGATCTCCCGGATTCGGGATCCGACGAAGCTTTGCGAGCAGCAGCGATTGATGCTCAAGAAGAGCAAGCAGATCAATCACGAGCCGAAGATCTCCGGCCCGCGGATGAGCAGGAGCCTGTGGCTGACTTCGAACCCCCCGTGCCTAAAGGTGAACCTGGCCCGGCGGATGAGCCAGAACCTGTGGGCGATCCTCGTCCCGCAGATGAACTTGAGCCTGTAGAAGATCTACGCCCCGGAGACGAACCAGAGCCCGAACCTGTGGAGGAGAGCCCGGATTGGCTCGAGGCAATGGAGAGCGAAGGTGCTGAGACGGAGGGGGATCTTCCACACGTTCCGGCCCTGATAGGCGGGGCCGACGATGTAGAGGATGTTGAGCTGGGTGATCTAGGTCTTCCAGATTGGCTGGGAGAGATCGAGCCGCTTGAAGATGAGCCGGCTGGCGAGCCTTCCGAAGGTGGACCGGATCTGGCTCCTGCCACACTCCCAAATTGGCTCGAAGCCATGCGCCCGGTCGACACCTTCCGATCGGTAGTGGAAATCGAATCGGAAGAAGATCAAGCCGTCGAATCAGTGGGCCCGCTTGCCGGTCTGAGCGGCGTACTGTTCGCCGAGCCTGTCGTGGCAATGCCCCGTACTTCGAGCGTCGGCTCATTGCAGCTCGACGTTTCAGAACGCCAATATGCCCAAGCCGAGCTTCTCCACCGACTAGTCGATGAAGAAGAGCAGGAGGCGGCCTTAAAGCCCAAGCGTAGGACTCGCCTGGCAGTGTTTCGCTGGGCAATTGCAGCTGTCGTTCTTATTGCTGTGTCGATCCCGATTATCACTGAAGCACCTGCATTCGCGTTGCCAGGACTCGAACCGCGAGAGCTTGGTGCGCTGTTCAATCTTGTGCAAGATCTGCCGTCCGAGCAGCCGGTGCTCGTAGTTTTCGATTACGAACCTGGGTACGCAGGAGAGTTAGAGGCGGTGTCCGGTGCCTTTTTAGATCAAATGATGGCCGAAGGGCTGTCCCTGGCGAGTATGTCAACCCGCCCCGCAGGACCGGCCCTGGCCATTCGAGCCGTCGATCCCTACGTCGAAAGCCACGGCTACCAAAACGGCGAGCAGATCGTGCACTTAGGGTATTTGTCGGGAGGACCGACCGCAGTGCAGCTCTTCGCTGTTAACCCGCGAGCGGCTGTGTTGAAGGGGTTTGCACTTCCGGAAGATTCCGATCTGTCCGCCTGGGATACGCCGGTGTTGGACCAGGTTCAATTGCTCTCGGACTTCGGAATGGTCGCCGTCATTACCGCCGACAGTGAATCGGCGCGGGTCTGGACAGAACAGGCCCGCCCAAACATGGGCGATACACCATTGGTTGTCGTCTTGTCAGCGGGTGCGGAGCCGCTCATTCGACCCTACTTTGAAAACGATGATCCCAAAGTAGGTGGAATTCTCTCTGGGTTGCCGGCGGCCGCCGCCTACGAACTGCGCAACGGGCGCCTCGGACTTGCTCAGGAACGCTGGGATGCATTTGGCGCCGCGATGTTGGCGGCAGAAATCGTGCTGCTTGCGGGCGTGGGATATGGATTCCTAATTTGGTGGAGAAGCCGGATCTAAGGCCATGGATACTGCAGACCTGATCGCTAGTTTCTTGGCCTCGGTGCTAACCATCATGGTGCTTAGCTACCTGATTGGCGACAATCCGCTGTTCAAGTTGGCCATGCATCTGCTGATAGGAGTGGCCGCAGGTTATGCCGGCGCAGTTGCCGTGCAGAACGTGCTGATCCCGGGGCTGGTTGAGCGGATCCTGGATGCAGGTCTCACTGGCCTGGCAGATCCCCAACTGATTGTTACAGTGATTATCCCGCTTATCTTGGTGATCCTGCTCTTCCTCAAGGTTGCCCCGTCAACAGCGCGATTTGGCACAGTCTCCATGGTGTTACTGGTTGGAGTTGGTGCTGCAGTCATCGTAGGGGGCGCGATAACCGGTACCATCATTCCTCTGACGCTTGATTCGATGGAATCCTTGAATCCGAATGTCATTAATCAGCTCACCGGAGAATCAGGCATGGAACGCTTGCTGAACGTCATCATCGTGCTCATCGGCACGCTGACAACGCTGTTGTACTTCCGATTTACGGTCCGTCGCATCGACGAAGAAGCCCCGCTTGCGATCATTGCAGGAGTAACGATCCCGGGCCCACTGTCGATCTTTAGAGGCATAGGCAAAGGCTTCATCGCGGTGACATTCGGCGTGATGTATTCCGGAGCTGTTGCAGCAACACTGATCGTCCTTGCCGAGCGCGTACAGTTCATCTGGGACACGATTTCAAGCGTAATCGGGAGTATCGCGTGAACCAATGAGCACAATCCTTGAGGCTGACACCCTGCTAGCTGTGGACATCGGGACGGTGAATACCCGAGCCAGCTTATTCGACGTTGTGGATGGGCGATACCGAATGGTGGCCACGGGCCGCTCCTCATCGTCGGCTGGTCCCCCCCTGTTTGATGTTCGGGAAGGGATGCGGGTGGCCCTGGACGAGGTAAGTGAGATTACGGGAAGGCCCTTCTTTGACGAATCGGAGGCGCTCGTAATGCCCACCACTGCCGGGGGCGCCGGAGTAGACGCGTTTGTGTCCACCGCCTCGGCCGGCCCCCACGTTCGGACCGTGCTGGTCGGACTCATGCCTGGAGTCTCCATAGAAAGCGCCCGCCGGCTGACGAGTTCGACTTACCTGGATGTCGTTGACGAGATCGGCCTGATGGATCGGAGACGAGAAGAGGCGCAAATCGATGTCATGCTCTCGGCCAAGCCGGATCTGATCCTCATGGTCGGCGGCACCGACGGCGGAGCGACCGCCAGCGTCATTCGACAGATTGAGACAGTCAGTCTGGCCACAAGCCTTCTGCCGACCGCCCAGCGCCCCGCACTTGTGTTTGCTGGAAATTCCAGCTTGGGGGCGGCGATTATGGAGCGCTTTCAGGATCGATCGGCCGTGGCCGTCTTGCCGAATATTCGGCCGGAGCTGGAGCAAGAGGATCTCGGACCGACGCGTCTCAAGTTGGCTGAGATCGTCAACCAATTGCGTGGTCGGCGCATCGCAGGATTCGATGAACTTAATGGCTGGTCGGGCGGGTTCACCATGCTCACCGCGGATGCTTTCAGCCGCGTCGTTCGCTACCTCAGCCAGGTATATGACCCCGACAATGGCGTGTTAGGGATCGACGTCGGTGCCTCGCATGTCACCATAGCTGCGGCCTTCGACGGTCAGATGAACAGCAAAGTACATTCGGACCTGGGTCTCGGAATTTCCCTCCCGGGGCTCCTTCGCCACGCTCCTGTATCGGACGTTTCTCGCTGGCTCCCCACAGACATCATGGAGGCCGAGGTACGCGACTATATGTTCAATAAGGCGATCTACCCGGCCACGATTCCATCCGAGCTTTCGGACCTTCACATCGAGTACGCGCTACTCAGGGAGCTCATTAGAGCCGGCATCTCGCAATCTCGAGGCGACTGGGTTAAGGGAGCCGACACGGAATTGATGCCACCGCTTGAGCCCATCATTGCCAGCGGCGGGGCGATCGCTCGCGCTCCTCGGCCGGGATACGCCGCGCTGGCGCTGCTCGACGCGGTTCAGCCGAGCGGCGTCACGACATTAGTGCTGGATCCGTACAACTTAATTCCCGCTGTGGGTGCCGCGGCGAACTTGCTCCCAATGATCACAGTGCAGGTGCTGGAGTCCGGCAGCTTCGTCAGCCTGGGAACGGTTGTTTCGCCGGTTGGGCGGAGCCGAGCCGGCCGACCAGTGCTGCGCATCCGTATCGAACCCGAAAGCGGCGGTGAGCTGATCGAAGGAATCGTCCGCTACGGTCAGCTTGTCCTGCTGCCGCTTCGCCAGGGCGAGCATGCTCGCATCTTCCTGAGACCGGAAAAAGGATTTGATGTTGGGTACGGCCGAGGCAAGGCAAGGAGACTGCGAATTCCGGGAGGGGCATTAGGTGTCATTATTGATGCTCGCGGCCGACCGATCGAACTGCCCAATGATCCTGATACTCGTAGAGAGCTCAATCAGAGGTGGCTCTACGACATAGGCGCTATGCTCCAGACCTAATTCATGATCGCAAATCATTTACCGCGGATCCGACATATCCTGCCCATGACAAAGGTGCAGCGCGAGCGAAAGCTCGAAGGACCGGGGGTGCTCACAGTCAGAGTGAGGGAAAAGGTCCAGTCGACCGACGTGATCGCCGAAGTCCAGCCTCAGCCTCGGCACCACTTCCTCGATTTGGCCTCCGCACTGGGTGTCTCTGACACGGAGGCGGCGCGGCTGCTGCGCGTGGACTTGGGGAGCAGAGTGGAGGCGGGACAAGTCCTGGCTGGTCCAGCCGGCATTGCCAGACGCACCGTCCGAGCGCCTGCCAACGGTAAGGTGATCTCCCTTTCCCGAGGCCGAGTGCTCTTCGAGGCCCGCGAAGGGGCACGCACAGTCCACGCGGGGGTACCGGGGGAAGTATCTGGTTCTGATGGCGCGAGCTCGGTCGTGATTTCGGCGGTCGGAGCGCTCGTTCAGGGAGCATGGGGAAACGGCCGCCGAGGCTGGGGAGTATTACGCGATGTTGGCGAAAGCCGCAGCGCGAGATTAGAACCGAGCGAGCTCGACATGATTCTTCGTGGCGCGGTGGTGCTAGTTGGAGTGGTTGACAACGCGCAGTCGCTTCAGCAAGCAACGGAAATCCCAATTCGTGGGTTGGTAAGTGGAAGCATGGCATCTGAGCTTATCCCGATCGCACTGCATATGCCATACCCCATTTTGCTAACTGAGGGATTCGGCGATACTCCAATGAACTCACCGACCTACGATTTGCTGAGCACCAATGCGGGCCGCGAAGCGAATTTAGAAGCATCTCTGCTGGAACCCTATGAGCCACAGCAGCCCGACATCCTGATACCGCTTCCGGCAACTCAAGAACTAAAGCGCCCGGAACGGATCGTGCAACTACAGCCGGGAGTGCAGGTGCGAGCCCTTCGGGCGCCTCATGCAGGGGCAGTTGGCAATTTGCTGCACCTGATGCCGGGGGTCGAATCGTTCCCCAGCGGCATCCTCGCTCGCAGCGCGATGGTCGAATTAGAGGGAATTGGCTCCGTGGCAATGCCACTGAGTAATTTGGAAGTGATAGCTTGATGGAATTGTGGATCGAAACTTGCAACCAATCACACACCCGATCGCGTAATAACGCGTTCACGCGGATCTTCTTGGGCGTGAGGGGAGGAAATTATGGCAGAAGACTTTGAAGTTACTGGGGGGCTGCCCGAAGACGACGAGAATCGCACCTTTGTGATTGCGGCAGCGGGGCTCGGGGGCTTGATTGTTTTGAGCCTGGTGTGTCTGGGGGTTTACGCTCTAATCCTGCAGCCGCGACAGCGTGAAGCAGCCTTGCAGGAACCGACCAGTATCGTGCTAACCAATACGGCAGTAGCTCTCGGCCTGACGGAGACTGCGGAGGCGGCCGAGTTTACGCCGGTGCCGACTGAAGCGCCTCCTACTTTGACGCCTTCGGCTACAAGCACGGATACCCCCGTGCCGACACAGGTAGTCGTGCTGCCAACCGACACACCTACCGCTACCTCTACTCCGTTCACGACCTTGCCAACGGTGGCGCCACTTACAGCCACCGCAGCAGCTCAGATGACCCAGACCGCCGAGGCGATAGCGGGTGCTGGCGGCTCGCCGACGCCCACTCCAACCGCACTTCCCTCAACCGGAATTGCCGACGACGTGGGTCTGCCCGGATTAGTTGGCTTGGCGACCCTGTTTATCGTCGCCATCTTCCTGAGCCGAAGGTTGCGATCAAGAGCTGCACCCACCTCCTGATCGAATATTGAGAAAAGCCAAAGGGGCCGCACATCCAGGCGCGGCCCCTTTTTGATTGACGATTCCGTCTCAGGCTACTCTAGCAAACTAAGCTTGGCCAACGTTTCGAACAGCTGCGTCACTCCGCTTCCGTCTAATGCGCTAGTTTCCAGGTAGGTGGCCTGAAGCGAGTTTGCAAACTCTTGGGCTTGATCTGGCTGCTGCGTGCGTTCCAGATCAATCTTATTGCCCACCACTACGAAAGGCTGCTGCTCAACAGCTTCCAATATCTCGTCCCTCCATCGCTCAAGACTGGCTAACGATTCGGGCTCTGTAACGTCATAGACCAGAGCCGCAGCTCGGCTCCCTCGGTAGAAGCCGGCACGTATGATCTGGAAGCGATCCTGTCCCGCCATGTCCCAGATGGATAGCTTGACGGTTTTCTCGGGCAGATCCACCGTTTGCGTTTGAAAATCAACGCCGATCGTAGCTACACGGGTCTGCTCGAATTTCCCTTCACAGAAGCGCCTGATCAGCGACGTCTTCCCGACGTTGCCATTTCCAGCTACGACTACTTTTAGGACAGGGACGCTGCTCAAGGGCTACTGGTGCCGACCGAGAAAATACTTATGGGGGAATACTAGCTCTTCCGGATCAACGGGTGGGTTGCTCAGCAGAGTTCGGTTGGCTCGCTCAAAGAGCAGGTGAAGTTCCTCGAGCGATTCAAGTTGGTCGCTGGCGGGGTCGGTTGAAAACAGGGTCATAAGAGTCGTGAACTCTCCCGGCATATAGGCAAGCCATTGCCCGCCTTCAATCTGGGTGGATTGCATACCGGCGCCAAAGATCTCTTTGGTGGCGGCCCGGTAGGACGAGAGCATTGGAATTGCTAATTCCGCCTCGATTTGAAATTCTCCGATAGTGTTGAGTGGCATCCCGGATACATTGTCATAGACCGCGTACCCAAGTACCTTGGCGACGTTTGCCTGACGGATGACCACGCTCTTGCCTTCGGTGGTGGCCGATTTCCATTCCTCCGATTCCGGCGACATTTCAATGTAGCGCTTCACGGTTTGCTGCTCGCGGCGGTAGTGATCGTATAGTTCCTGGAATTGAGCCCGATTGATCTCGCCTGCGGCGAACTCCTCCGCCAGCTTATTGATCTTGCCCTGAACGCGCTCTAGGTATTCCTCGGGATTCTCAAGAGGTGATGGCTCACCATCCGCAGCGGGCTGTGGTGGAGTCGGTGCAGCGGCCCCTTGCTGAGGTTCCGCAGGGGCCGCCGGTGTTTGGGGTTGAGAACCGCCCGATATGATGTCCCGGAGGCGTTTTAACATAACGATGGGCGATTATAGCACGGGGGGTATATTCGGTAGAAATGGGAAGAGAGTCTAATCCGCCTGGGCTACCTGGCGGCCATATTCCAGCAGCGCATGAAGTTGGCCAGGTTCGCGAGCTTCCGCGTACACGCGGAGCAAGGGTTCTGTTCCGGAAGGTCGGATCAGCAGCCAGGAGTCGTCCTCCATGTGGAATTTCACACCATCACGGTTGCTAACTTGCCCCACACCGAGCTCTCCGATGGACACTGGGGCGCCGTCAACAAGCCGCGTGGAGAGTTCTTCCCGGGGAACTGGACGCGTTAGCCGCAGGTCCAGCCGCCCATAATGCGAGGGTCCGGCTTCCGCCAGTAACTCAGCAACCAGATCTTCCAGCGCCGATCTGGTCGAGGCGATCATCTCCAGCATCAGCAGGCTGATGAGAATCCCGTCTCCCTCCGGGATATGTCCCTTGAATGAGATACCGCCTGACTCCTCGCCGCCGATGAGCACATCCTCGTGCAGGATGCAATCCGCAATATGGTCAAATCCAACTGGTGTTTCAATAACTTCCAGTCCGTACTTTTGGCCGAGTCTGTTGAGCATTTGCGTGGTCGAGACGGTCTTCACAATCTTTCCGCTCCATCCCCGTTGCTCTACAAGGTATTTCAATGCCAAAGAGATCAACCGGTGGGGGTCAACAAATTCGCCCCGGCCATCCATGGCTCCAATCCGATCCGCGTCTCCATCGGTGGCCAATCCCACCTGACCGTGACCTGCTGCGATAGAACCCGCGAGCGCTCCTAGATAGCGAGCGATGGGTTCGGGGTGGATACCTCCGAAACCGGGATTCATCTCACCGCGCACCTCGGTTACCTCACAACCCGTGCCTTGGAGAATGCCTTTAATTTGACCCCGGCCCGAGCCGTACATCGAATCCACAACAACGTGCAGGGGGTTCTCGGCAATCGCATCGAAGTCAATCAAGGTGCGTAGATGGTCGTGGTAGCTCGAGGTTGGATTAAAACGTTTGATCAAGCCCGACTCCTTCGCTTGCCCGTAATCCATCAAGTTGGGACCGCGCCCTCGAGATTCGTTGTCGTTGAAATAAAACTCGACCCGCCGACATTGCTCGCGCGCCGCCGCACCGCCGTAAGCCGCCTTCAGCTTCACGCCGTTGTAGCGAGGTGCATTGTGAGAGGCGGTGATCATGATGCCGGCGATTGCGTCCAGATCACGCACCGCATGCGAAACACAGGGCGTAGGAACGTCGGCGCTCGTCAAGTACACCTGGATGCCGTTCCCGGCTAGTACCCGAGCGGCCTCCACCGCAAATCGATCCGAGAGAAAACGTGTGTCGAATCCAATAACCGCCCGACGCGCATCCGGAGAGCTCTCGTCGTGCGATCCATTGAGCCATTCATCCGCCGCAACTGCGTCTGCGATGGCCTGGCTCACTAATCGAACGTTGTAAAAGGTAAAGGTGTCCGAGATGACTCCTCGCCAGCCATCGGTTCCAAAGGTTATCGGCATGCTTGGCCCTCCGGTTGGGGATTCTAACCGCGGTATTTGAGTCCGATGACGATATCGTTCAGGTTGGTGCCGGTCGGCCCGGTCTTGATCAAGGCTTTGATCGCGTCCAGCAACGGATAGGCATCGTTCCTGGCCAACGCCGCATCCGGGTGAAATCCCAGCTTCTTTGCGCGCTGAAGGCTTTTATCATCGACTCGGGCACCTGCTGCATCGGTTGGTCCGTCAACGCCGTCGGTAGCAAGCGAGACCAACGCGAATCGGCCATCTCCCTCCAGCGCGGTGGCCGCTCCGAGCGCCAGTTCCTGATTGCGACCGCCCAGTCCATCTCCCCGAATACGGACTGTGGTCTCTCCTCCCATAATCAGGCATTCGCCGGCCTTCGCCGCTCGCAGCTGCGACGCCATGCGCCAGCCGGCAAGTCTCGCCTCTCCGCGCATGTTCCCGGCCACGACCTTGGAATTGAAACCCAGCTCTTTGGCTTTCTCGGCAACGGCTTTAGTTACAGTTTGGTTGGATCCAACCAGGACGTTGATCGGTCGCCGGGCAGACGTCGGTCTCGAACGAGGTCGTTCAAGAGCCTCCCGGACAGAACTCGGTACCGCTTCCCAAATTCTGTACTCGTGGAGCACCTGTATGGCTTGCTTGGGCTGACTTGTGCGCAGAACCGTTGGGCCTGAGCCTATTGAACTCAGTCGATCACCGACAACGTCGGAGAGCATTAGTGCGACGACGCGCGCGGGGGCCGCGAGGCGGGCCAGCCCGCCCGACTTGAGCTGCGAAAGTGCCGCGCGGACTTGATTGATTTCTTCGATTGGGGCACCGGATGCCAAGAGCAGCTGATTGGTAATCCCAAGCTCTTCCACCGTGACGCCTCGAAGCGGCAGCTCCATCATGGCCGAAGCGCCTCCGGAAACCAGCACAAGCACAACATCGCCTTCGTTTGCTTCGGCCAGCATAGCGGCCGCGGTCACTCCAGCGTCCAGGCTTCCCGGGCCAGGCAGCGGGTGCTCCGACGCGATCGTCTGGAACGCGCGCGACAGCTTGGCCTTTGGGCCGCTGCCTTCGATCCCCGGGTAACGGGGCTCGGTGACCAGCCCTTCGGCAACCTTCCTTCCCAATAGGGCAGAGGTAGCCGAGGCCATCGCCGGAGCAGCCTTTCCAATGGAAATAACGTAGATCTTTCCCTCCAGCGCAAGATCGACTTGATGATCGCCGGCGAGGATGACATCCCCCTCCAGGCTCAGATGTTGTCGAACGGCAGTTGAAGGGTTCGCCGCTGTGAGGGCGGCTTTCTGGAGTGTGGTCATGTGGCTCTTGCGTTTGGCGTAATCAGTCAAAGGAGAGGTCCTCGATGTTCACTTGGCTGGGTCACCAGACTAATGATAGCGGTTAGAGCCTAAATTGCAGCAACCTGACCGAGTGGATCTCTGTATTTGGGCCCCATGCTACAATCGCGCCGATATGCCAGGACTCATGCTTGAAGGGATCCCCTCCAAGACCGGCTGCTACCTGATGAAGGATAAGATTGGCCGGGTGATCTATGTTGGCAAGGCGGTAAATTTGCGCAGTCGCGTTCGATCCTACTTCCATGCTTCGGCCGCCCATGACCGAAAAACAGTTGAGCTTGTGACGCGGATTGCGGATATCGAGTGGATAGTTGTTGATTCAGAACTCGAGGCCTTGATTCTCGAGATGAATCTAATAAAACAGTACAAGCCTAAATACAACATACGCCTTAAGGACGATAAGCGCTATCCATACGTGAAAGTGCACTGGGCGGATCCCTTTCCGAAGGTCACGATGACTCGTCGTGTTACCAACGACAGGAGCCGCTACTACGGTCCCTACAGCAGCGTTTGGGCCGTGCACCAGACGCTAGACATATTGCGGAAAATCTTCCCCTATCTAACTTGCGACCGAGTGATCACCGGCGAGGACTTGCGAGCCTGCCTGTACCATGACATCAAGCTGTGTATAGCGCCCTGCATCGGCGTAATTGATCAGACAGGCTATCGCACAATGATCGCCGATCTGTGCAGGTTCCTGGAAGGACAAACGAAGCCGATCCTGGAGCGGCTTGAAGGCGAGATGGATCGTGCTTCCAACGATCTGGAGTACGAGCGAGCGGCCGCCATCCGCGATCAACTGACCGCTATCGAGAAGGTCGTCGAAGGCCAGAAGGTGGTTTCCAAGGACAAGCTGGATTCGGATGTGATTGCCTTCGCCCGGGACGAACGGAATGCCTGCGTCCAAGTCTTCTTTATTCGACGAGGGAAGATGATCGGCCGGGAGTATTTCGTGTTGGAGGGCACCAACAAGGCTGACGACGAAGAGGTGGTGCGGGCATTTGTAAAGCAGTTTTACGCAAATTCGGCCACCCTTCCACAACGATTACTGCTTCCGCTCGAAATTGAGGAAGCCACCATCATCGAGAGCTGGCTCAACCGTCGCAGCAAGCAGCGAAAAATCAAGATCACGGTGCCACGCCGAGGAGCGAAGAAGGAATTGGTTGCGATGGCGGCTGACAATGCGGCCGAGACGCTGACAATGCTCAGGGCGCAATGGGAAGCCGATCGAAGCAAGCACGTGCGGGCACTGTTCGAACTGCAGGAGGCGCTCGGCTTGACCAGTCCTGCCAACCGGATCGAAGGCTACGATATCTCGAATCTCCAGGGTACAGCAGCCGCTGGCTCCATGGTGGTATTTGAACAAGGCTCACCAAAAAAGGCTCTTTATCGAAAATACACGATCAAGTCCGTACATGGTCAGGATGATTTCGCGAGCATGGAGGAGATGCTGAACCGCAGGTTTCGACGCTGGGAGCTCTCGCAGGAGGCAATAAAAGGCCCCGGTACGAAGCTCGATCGCGCGTTCGGCCTGTTGCCAGATCTGATACTGATCGACGGTGGCAAGGGCCAGCTTCGCAGGGCGGCAGATGTGCTAAAGTCATTCGGTTTGGATAATAAGGTATCCATCGTGGGTTTAGCCAAACGCCATGAGGAGTTATTCCGACTGAATCGGCCCGACCCCATCATTTTGCCGAGGAATTCCCAGGCTCTTTTCCTCGTACAGCGGGTGCGGGATGAAGCCCATCGCTTCGCGCTCAGCCATCACCGTACCCAGCGAAGGCGGAGCAGCCTTACATCGCAGCTGGACACGATCCAGGGGATCGGTCCAGCTCGCCGTAAGGCGCTCCTGCAGACATTCGGTGACCTGGAAGGAATTCGCTCAGCGGAAGTGGAAGATATAGAAACTATTCCTGGAATCAACCGCGAATTGGCGAAGCGAGTCAAAGCGGAGATCGCCTAGCATAGAATTAGATCAGAGGAGACAAGAGTCAGATCTATGAGACGTGCCTGGATAATTGACGACGACGACGAGATGAGCCATGCCGTGCGGCTGATGCTTGAGTTGCTTGATTTTGAGGTGCGGACCTGGCGTGAAGCGCGCACAGCTGCCCAGGCATTGCTTGCGGGTCAAAAACCTGAACTGATCGTTTTGGATATCAACATGCCAGAGGTCACCGGCATGGATTTCTTAGAGTTTATCGGAATGCGGACTGAGCTGAAGGGCTTGCCAGTGATCATGCTGTCCACCGAGGCCTCGGACGTTAGAGTTGATCAGGCAATGAAACTGGGTGCTAGTGGTTTCGTATCAAAGCCGGTCACCATCGAGGAACTGGAGTCGGTAATCAAGAAAGTACTCCCCGAGTAGCCATAGGAGAAGAGAAATGCCAGTTCGAGAAGCCACTGCCATATGGCATGGAAGCATCGCTAAGGGTCATGGACACATGCAGTTCGCGGATTATGAGGGCTCGTATTCGGTCCCTTCGCGGTTTGAGGAAGGGGAAGGAACGAACCCTGAGGAGCTGCTGGGAGCAGCGCATGCTGGCTGTTTCTCGATGGCGCTTTCGTCGGCGCTGAGCGCCGCCGGACACCCACCTGACTCCGTGCACACGAAGGCCCAGGTGCATATTGAGAAACTGGAAACCGGATGGACGGTGACCCGCATTCACCTCGTTACGAATGCAGACGTTCCGGGGATAGAGAACGATGCCTTCCAAGCGAATGCGGAGAAAGCCAAGGCCACCTGCCCTGTTTCGCGCGCACTTGCCGGAGTCGAAATCACGATGGAGGCCGGCCTGTCCTGACGGGCTTGCAGGGTTTATGCTGAGCGTCCTTCAGGGCCAGTCCTAACGAACTCACAGAGTTTATCCTGAGGGCTCTTCAGGGTCTGTCCTGACGAACTCACTGGGTTAATCCCGAGGGTCCTCCAGGGCCTTTCCTCCTGATGTAATCCTGTCTCCTTGGATCCCAAGCCTAGGCACAGGGGAAGCCACTCGTCAAGCCGCGCGATACCAGCGTAGTGGTTTGGTGGCCTCTCGAACTAAGTTTCCCTTAGCCTCTTGATCCAGTTGCACATTCTTCGCCCACCATCCGGCTTTCGCTCCACCTGGATACAGATCGTCAGGCAGGTGTTTAACTACGGAATCCCGGATCTCGTTCTGCGTCAGGCCGGGCGACATTGAAGGGCGCATCATCGGTGGATCTTAGCAAGCAATCCAGTTTCAATGTCATTGAATGTTGTCAATTGCTGCTAAAAGCTGATCGACCGACGGCCGGTCCATGGCATCGTTGCTGGGGTATATCCAGCGGATACGTCCCTCTCGATCGATGAGGATGTCTCCCCCTAGTTGAGTTGGGTCAGCCCTGAAAATCGGCACTCCTTTGCCCCTGAGAAGTCGCTTGAAATAGAACCAGAGAATGCGAGGATTCCAGGACTGAAGGATCGACCGCTCGACACCATATGCTCGATACACAGCACGATCAACGTCAATCAGAAAGGGGAATTTCACTTGCGCGCGGCGCATCCAATCCGGCGCACGCTCCTCCTTCTCAAATCCAACCACAAGAATATTAGCGCCGCGGGCCTCGTACTCTTTGTGGAAGCGGTGCACCTGCACCACATGCTCTAGTCAGTGAAGTCAGCCAAGATAGCGAAGGAAGATCAGGAGAACGTGTTGCCCATTCTTCAGGATTTCACTTAGTCTGACCGGAGATCCGTCTACTTGATCAAGCGTGAAATCTGGAGCTTTGATCCCTCCTCTTGGCAGGGGAATGCCTTCATGATCCAGCATGTACATCACGTGTTTGATTTGATATTCGCCCCCCAGCAGCCACAGGCTTCAGGACAAGTGCCATTTGCCTTTCCTTGCCTCTAAAGAATCGCCAAAATAGCAGCGTGCCGATGAGGTACGCGCCAGCCATGAAAAAGAACGGGCTTTGAAAATCGCCAGCGTCCATCAATCGCGCACCTAGAAAGGCGGCCCCCCCGGTGACCATACCAGAGAACGCGTGCTCCAAACCCACCTGCGTGCCGCGTTCGCTCGGGGCCAGAATTTCCATGCTAAAGGCCGAGCGTACTGGTGAGCCCATATTCATCAGGGTGATACGCATTACGTAAGCAAAACCGGCAACGCTTAACACCGAGCCAAGCAGGCTCCCCGCGTCAGAAGAAAAGGCTAGCAGCAAGATGAACGGGATGGACAGCATGCGCGTGGCCACCACTGAATTTACCTTGCCAAACCGGGCCGCGACGAGCGGCGCGAGGAATGATCCCACCACCAGAAACGCCTCGCCGGCCGCAAACGTGGTGCCTATCTCCAACGCGGGGCTACCCAGACCTTGCTTGAAGAACACGTTGAGCAAAGGCAACACAAACCCGGCTCCAAACGCCACACAGACCTCCGGGAGCGTGAGCTTCAAGATCCGGTCGGGGTGTTTGACATTGGCGAACAAGGAGAACGAACGCCGAGAGGTGGCGCGTGGTCTGGCCGTCCGGGTGAGCAAGAGCGCTGGGATGAGTGAGGCGAACCAGCCTGCGATGCCAAAATAAGCGACGTAACGATAGGTTGCCACTAGCTTGACCGGGTCGTCGGCCA